>NZ_JAFCUM010000046.1:0-523 GCF_049896525.1 Flavobacterium sp. DSR3-2 | reverse complement strand
TGTTGCGCAAACTCTTTCCCATTATCAGAAGTTATTGTATTTATAAAGTTTTTCCAGTTCTGTAGTAATTCGATTGTTGCTAGTTTTACCAATTCACTTTCTTTACTTTCTATCTTCTTCATTCTCAATATTCCAGTTGCTCTATCGTTTATTGTTACGATTGCTCCTTTATGATTTTTTCCAATTATGGTGTCGATTTCTAAATCACCAAACCGTTCTTTTAACTCCACTATTTTGGGTCGATCTTCTATTGGTTTTCTATTGGAAATTATACCTCTACAATCTTTTTTATTGCCTCTCTTTCTATATCGTTTCCCTGTACTTCTTAAGTTTAAATACAAGATACCTTTGTCTTTTTTGTCTTTCCAGATGTACTGATAAATACTCTCTGTAGAAACACAATCAATTGCTTTTTTAAGACATATGCCTACAATCTGTTCAGGACTTAAATCTTCAAGCAAATATTTTTTTATAGTTGCTTTTATTTCAGTAGTAAGATAAACTTTTTTAGGTTTATTTATTT
>NZ_JAFCUM010000045.1:0-527 GCF_049896525.1 Flavobacterium sp. DSR3-2 | reverse complement strand
AATAACCCAGATGAAGCATTACAAAACTAGTGCGTGTTTGACTTGTCAACTTTATAAAAAATGTACCAAAAATGTCAAAGGCAGACTCATTGAACGCTCCCAATACGCTGATTTAATTTATCAAAATAAAGTAAGAATCGAAAACAATTATGAAATCTACCGCAGACGCCAAGCCATAGTGGAACATCCATACGGTGTTATAAAACGCCAATGGGATTTTTATTATATCATGACCAAAAAAACCATCAAACGCGCCTCAGCCGATGTAGGATTGATTTTCTGTGCCTATAATCTGCGCCGAATTTTTAACCTGATTGACCACAGTCTATTAAAACAATATTTAAAAGTATTGGCTTTATGTTTTGGGACTCTAAGAGCAATTTTTAAAGCTTTTTACGGACTGTTTTATTTTAAGAATGAAGAATGCTTTTTTCCAAAAAGAGTTTCAATTGTAGTTTAAATCATATATATTTACTTACTGATTAACTAAAATGAGTTCGTTTAAAGGTTTTTAGACGAACTGACGT
>NZ_JAFCUM010000044.1:0-554 GCF_049896525.1 Flavobacterium sp. DSR3-2 | reverse complement strand
CTCCTATGTAAAGCATCATAAAGTTATTCACAACTTTTAAGAGGGTTATATGTTGGTTATTTTTCGAGTACAAAATTCCGTTCCAACGGCTTGTTGAAAAAGTTGGGAACAACTTTTTGTCCGCCGAAGGCTTAGACTGAAAAAGTTATTCTAACTTTTTTCAATAATGCCACGTATTTTGATCTCTTTTATTTCATAGTCTATCTTTTAAAATTCTTAAAGCTCCTACTCCTATATGTGGTTCCCGAGAAGTCGAGACCACCAGCATCGGTATGATTGTAAGAATAAAAATAGCTGCCTACTACAAAATGCGGCTTCTTTTAAAGAACCACCATAGCTGTTTTGCAGTCTATTCTCTGGTATAATTGAGCTTGTTAAGAAGGTTATTTTTATTTTTCTAACACTAAATTTCTATTGATTTGATATGGTGTTTCGGTTTTAATTACCGAAAGTATTCTTCGTGCCAATTTATGGGCTATTTTAATAATAATGCTCTTGACGTTCTTGCCTTGATGTTTGCGGTAATATTGCTGCATTTCAGCATCTTTTCTAAT
>NZ_JAFCUM010000043.1:0-621 GCF_049896525.1 Flavobacterium sp. DSR3-2 | reverse complement strand
ATCTACCATATAAACATTCTCTTCATTTGCTTCGATGTCTTTTGAAAGTCGAATATCTCTTTTTGCTGAATTATAAAATCTTTCAAAGTCAAGAGGTGGGTCAATCGCAAAAATTGCTGTTGGTTTAATTTCTGCGTTTTCGGCATATTTAATCGCACTACTACCACCAATTGAAAATCCACCAACATAAAAATTTTGGTTAACAAGTTTGTGTTTAGAAGTTACATCTTTTAAAATTCTGTCAAAAGTTTGTTGGCTTAAACTATCAACACCAAAAGATAATACACCATCTTGAAAAGTTGGGATAATTGTCAATATTCCATTTTGAGCTAATTTTTTTGGTAAGTCAGTTTGTTGTAAAACATTTTCTGCTGTTTCTCCAAAACCAGGAACAAGAAACAAATAGCCTGTCCAAGGAAGTTTTGCTGGATATATTATTGTATAACAGTTTTTTGTTGTGTCTGTTTTGTCAAGAAAAACTTTCTCGATTTTTAGGTTAGATACTTTCTGCCCATTACAATCAATTGCAAAAAGTGAAAAAGTTAGAATTATTAAAAAAAATCTATTCATAAATGTCTGTTCTTTATTTATGTTGTGTCGTCCTTCGCTTGCAGGTAACGT
>NZ_JAFCUM010000042.1:0-752 GCF_049896525.1 Flavobacterium sp. DSR3-2 | reverse complement strand
TTTTTCCAAAAAGAGTTTCAATTGTAGTTTAAATCATATATATTTACTTACTGATTAACTAAAATGAGTTCGTTTAAAGGTTTTTAGACGAACTGACGTTAGCAGCAAGTTTAAAAAACGTAAACGTAACAACTATGAAAAATTTGATATTATTAACTCCATTTTTTATTTTTTTTGCTTGTAAAAAAGAGCAACTTCCAGAACAATTAAGTCGTGATAATCAATTGGAAATATATACTTATGGATCACCTTGGTCAGATCAATACCAAGCTTCTTTTAACCGGACGGAAACTTCGAAAGACACATTGTTTGTTTCAAAATTTGAAACTGTTAATGGCGAAAAAAAGCAATCATTAGAAAAGATAAAATTAAAACCAAATGAAATAGACTCTCTTTACTTATACTTTCAAAAAACTAAAGATAATTTTAAACTCAACGATAGGAAGACGAGAGTTATGGATGGTACATCAGTAGGTATATCTATTAGCAATAATACTACTTCATTATCATATTCTTACAGAGGTTTAGACAAAGCTGAAAACTCGACTATGGAAATTAGAAAACTTTTGAGATTTATCAACTCAAGGTTACCGAAAGATTTTCAAATGTATTAAAAAACCTGCTGCTAACAGTTAGGGTTCCTATGTAAAGCAGACTTAAGTTATTAACAACTTTTTAAACTGAGCGATATCTTGATGTTTTTCGAGTAAAAAATGCCATCCCCAGCGGCTTGTTGGAAAAGTTGGAAACAA
>NZ_JAFCUM010000041.1:0-754 GCF_049896525.1 Flavobacterium sp. DSR3-2 | reverse complement strand
TTTTTGGCTTTTAAAATAGCCAAAAGTTATCTCCGACTTTAACCAAGATAATAGAATATCAAACTAAAAACCTATCTTAAATCGTTGAGATTTCTGTCTGAAAAATGGGTACAGCATACATAAAGTTGTTTTTTATAATTATTTTCCTTTGATAAATCTTCTAAAGAAATATAAGTAGATATAAAATTATCAAATATGCTTTGAAAATAGTCTTTAGAATTAGCATACTGGCTAACTTCATCAAGTTTATTTAAAAAGTATTTATTTCTAATTAAATGAAAATCATCAGCGTTTATACAAGTAACTATTTGATGCTTTTCGTTATAATTTTTTATTTCATAATAGTCAGTTAGCATCATTATTCCCCAAATATTGCTTAATAATTGGTTTTCAGATTCAGCAGTAAGTTTTAAAAAGTTGTTATGTATAAATTTAAAATTATCTAAGCTAAAATTCTGCACATTTAATTTATCAAATGTTTTTTCAAAAGCAAACTCAATTTTATTTTCATTCGGACAATAGGAGTGGAAAAACCGGTCAAATTGACACCCAATTCCAGTGCAAATTGACGACCAGTTTCGGAGCAAACTGACCACCACTTTCCAGTTCAAATTGACCACCTGAATTTGAGGTAAAATTGCACATTAAAAACTACTGACTTTTTCATGTTGTTAGCACCATACATTCGTTTAAAAAAACACGGATTATGGCAAACAAAATAACAGACATGATTAAAATTAGAAAAGCAATTAAA
>NZ_JAFCUM010000040.1:0-770 GCF_049896525.1 Flavobacterium sp. DSR3-2 | reverse complement strand
AATTAATAAAATGGTTATTAAAATAGAAATAATGCCAGCAGGTAACAGCTAGTAAGCAATAGTCGGGAATTAGGCTGAAATGAAAATGGTTTTGTACTTGGAAATAGTGTGATAATCCGAATAATTTGCTTTATTTAGCCCGACCATCGCCTACTAGCAGGACGTTATGCCGGATTGCTCCGTTAACGAGACGCAACCGATTTTAATTATACATTTTAGCAGTAAAAGAATTTAATGACGCTGAAACCGAGCTGACCGAAATCCGATTTTTAATTGTTGCGGACAAACAAACGTGAACCGCTTTTCGGACAACCGAGGGCGGAATTTTTTTGTCGATTTTTTTTTGAGATTTAATTGAAGCTTTTCAAAGTTGGGCTTATAATGCGGAAACTATTTGAAGCGGAAAATTGGAAGGAGGAAATTTATTCGCAATTGGAATCGATAATTGGAAGGCGGAATGGCGTTCGCAATTGGAATAGATAATTGAAATCGATGTACATTCGTGCTCAGCGTGTGTGTCACAACCCTGCATAACAGCTGTTACACGTGATTTGGGCAATTGGCTTAATGGGGAAATAGGTTTGTATTTGTAAGAATTTGGTTAAACCGAAAAATTACGCTAATTTAGTCCCAAACCACGTGTAGCACCAAGACGTCAAACTGTCTAATAACCTCCTTTCTCCCTGTTAAATAAATTGTAGTAAAAATCGTTCAAATAATTTGCATAACTCGTTGGTTTTTATTATATTTAAGGATGAAATTCATCAACG
>NZ_JAFCUM010000039.1:0-976 GCF_049896525.1 Flavobacterium sp. DSR3-2 | reverse complement strand
TAAGCCAATTGCCCAAATCCCTCATAGCATCTATGTAAAAGCATAACTTAGAGTTACTAAAAACGAAGATTAT
The DNA here is from genome assembly GCF_049896525.1 of Flavobacterium sp. DSR3-2. Taxonomy (NCBI): domain Bacteria; kingdom Pseudomonadati; phylum Bacteroidota; class Flavobacteriia; order Flavobacteriales; family Flavobacteriaceae; genus Flavobacterium; species Flavobacterium sp. DSR3-2. The sequence goes on along the minus strand of NZ_JAFCUM010000039.1, from coordinate 903 downwards.
GCAATTACAAGATGCCTTAACTATTCCAAAGATATTCATTGGTTTAGACATTCACAAAAATAGTTGGTCCGTTTCCATTCAAACGGATCTGTTTTTTCACAGAACTTACTCGATGCCTTCTGTTGCTGAGGATTTGTACCAGTATGTGGATCGAACATTTCCTAATCACGAAGTGGATTTAGTTTACGAAGCAGGTTGTTGTGGGTTTTCTGCAGCGCGCTATTTTTTAAACTTAGGTTGGCATGTTTTGGTGGTCAATCCTTCGGATGTCAAGACAGGAGATAAGGAGCGGTATCAAAAAACAGACGCTTTAGATTCCAAAAATCTGTCTAATCAATTAAAATCTGGGGTGCTCAAGGGAGTTTATATTCCTACCGAAGCACACGAACAGTTTACAACTTTGGCCCGTCATAGAACCCAAGTCACCAAGAAACTCCGACAAAGCAAATCGCATATCAAAAGTATGTTGCTCTTTCACGGGATAACAATACCTTCAGCGTTTGATAATTCAAATTGGAACAAGGACTTTATCGTGTGGCTAGAAAATATAAAATTCAGCTCCCCTTGCGGCGAAATGGCTTTGCAGGGCAAAATACGGATGTACCAATTTATCCGATCAGAGTATTTAGAAATTGCGAATCAAATGCGTGGGCATTGCAGAAAGACCTATAAGAACGATTATAATCTCCTGCGGAGTATTCCAGGAATTGGCGGTTATCTGGCCAGTGTGATTCTGGCTGAATGTGGTGATTTACGCCGATTCAATAATGAGGGGCAATTTAGCTCTTACATTGGCTTGGTGCCTGGGATTTATAATAGCGGCGCTTCAGAAAAGTGTTTGGGAATAACCCCTAGAAGTCGTTCACAATTGCGAAGTTATTTAGTGGAGGCTGCTTGGATTGC
>NZ_JAFCUM010000038.1:0-1029 GCF_049896525.1 Flavobacterium sp. DSR3-2 | reverse complement strand
GCTCGAATCGGTCAGCTGACTTTGGAGAATGACTTTTTAAAAAAAAGTCTGGGTTAGTATCCATCAGTGAGCGATTGAAAATGGTCGATACCCAAAATAAATTGAGCATTGTCAAACAATGTCGATTATTAGAAATTCATCGTGGCGGTCTTTATTATAAAACAAAACAGGAAAGTTTAGAGAACTTGAAAATAATGCAATTACTAGACCAATAGTATTTTAATACTCCATTTTATGGCTGCAGGAAACTGACGTTCTGGCTCAAGGATTTAGGTTTTAAAGTGAATCGCAAACGGGTAAAACGATTGATGCAAATCATCAATTGGCAAACCATTTATAGAAAACCTAAAACAACAATGAGTATTAAAGAACATAAGAAATACCCTTATTTACTCAAAGGTTTGAAGATTAGCCATAAAAATCAGGTGTGGGCAACAGATATCACCTATATTCCTATGGCAAAAGGATTCATGTATTTGACTGCGATTATTGATTTGCATACAAGATTTGTTTTGAACTGGAGTGTAAGCAATACAATGAGTGCCGATTGGTGTGCCGATATTTTGCAAGAAACCATACAAAAGTATGGTGTGCCTGAAATTTTCAATACAGATCAAGGAAGTCAATATACCAGTGAGGTTCACACCAATATACTATTAAACAATGGAATGAAAATTTCTATGGACGGTAAAGGACGAGCTATTGACAACATTTTTATAGAAAGATTATGGAGGACAGTCAAATACGAGAATGTATATTTACAAGCATATACTGACGGAATCGGCCTTTATAAAGGACTCAAAGATTATTTTGAATTTTATAATACACGGCGAATTCATCAGTCACTAAATTATGGAACTCCTTATAATAATTATTACAAAAAAGAAGTGGCATAAAATCAGAATAACTTTTTTTGGCTTTTAAAATAGCCAAAAGTTATCTCCGACTTTAACCAAGATAATAGAATATCAAACTAAAAACCTATCTTAAATCGTTGAGATTTCTGTCTGAAAAATGGGTACAGCATAC
>NZ_JAFCUM010000037.1:0-1061 GCF_049896525.1 Flavobacterium sp. DSR3-2 | reverse complement strand
GGTGCGTGAGCAGAAACTCCTGGAATAGCTACCAACACATCAATGCCAAGTCTATTAGCATAATCGAACTCACTCCCTGTGTGATAGCCTTTATCATAAATGGCGGTAAAATTGTTGTGTCCCAAAATGTTTTTGGCTCGGCGTAACATTCCTCCCATGGCTTTGGAATCGTTTTCATTGGTCACCTTGAAATCAATGGGAATGTTATGCAGCGCATCCACTGTAGTTTGTACCGTGTAGGCGACTTCAGAGATGTTATTTCGCGTCATGATTTGACGACTATCCGGATCCGAAGTCGAAATTTGGGTAACCCCTGTAGTATCAATTGTATTTTGATACCCAATGTATTTTTGTTTCTGAATGATATGCTTTTTAATCTTTTTTTCAATAATTTGTTTTTCTAAAACATCCCCATCTTCTTTGGCTAAAGCCTTGTTATATTCTTGCAGTCTAGCATCGATATAGGCAATGTGACGTTCTATTTTATTGGAATTAAAATTATTTTTCTTGGAGTTTTGCGCCCGAAGTTTGGTGCTGTCACCAGCGAGAAGGCTTCCGCCAATGAGTTCAAAATGGGAGGCTAGTTTTACCGTTGCCCGAAAAACGCGCGCAATAGCTTTGGGATTGTTTTTGCGAAAATTAGCAATGGTATTGTGATCAGGAACCAAACCTTTCAAAAGCCACATCAGCTCAATGTTCCGACTGCACTCTTTCTCCAAAGTTCTGGAGGAACGCATGCGATTGAGGTACCCGTAAATAAAGAGTTTGAGCAAATCCGAAGGATGATAAGCAGGTCTTCCGTTTTCGACAAAATCGAAAGTAAATCCAAAATCAGCAAGTTTAAGACTGTCTACAAAAAGGTCAATGAGCCTGATTTGGTTGTCTTGCGCAATGGCATCATCAATCGATGAAGCAAAAAGCGGGAGTTGGTTTCTGTTAATTCCGTTGATGAATTTCATCCTTAAATATAATAAAAACCAACGAGTTATGCAAATTATTTGAACGATTTTTACTACAATTTATTTAACAGGGAGAAAGGAGGTTATTAGACAGTTTGACGT
>NZ_JAFCUM010000036.1:0-1254 GCF_049896525.1 Flavobacterium sp. DSR3-2 | reverse complement strand
TCATTTCTAGAATCTGCAGGAAACAATATTCTTATTTCATTTAGCAGCTCAAATTCATCACTTGGGAATAGTTGCAAAGCAATCCCCAGTATTAAACCTACATCAATTGACTGATTTTTTATCGTAATGGGAACTTCAGCTCCATCTTGATCCAGAGCCACGATACATAATTTCAGTAGATTTCTAATAATCGAAGCGAGTTCATAATAATCATACACTCTTATTTTTAAGTTATAAATCCCACTTTTATCTTCAACTGCCTTCAAAGTGTTGAGACAATTGGAAGTTAATCTTTTGATAGCCTTTAGCTTTTCAATTTCATCTTTTTCCATGATCTTAATTTTTTAAATCGGTTAATTTTTATAAAATAACAATGTATCAGTCTTGCTCAAAGGGCAATAGTAATCCGTCTTCAATAACCAAATTGTGAAGTTCAGACATCAATTTCTCAACAATAACGTTCATCTGATCAACCTCATCTTTGTTAAGCTTTGACAACTTATGATGAAGCATCATATGCCTATCCAGATAAGGAAAGAAATCAGTCCAGAACTGTTCTATTAAATAATTGTATTTTCTAATATCGGGATCTGCATAGATGCATAATTGCCATAATGTTTGATTTGACAAATAATTAGGCAGGTAGTAAGTCTTAATAAAAATATATGTTCTACAAAAGGACATAAAAAACAATGTAAAAAGGGAATCTAAACCTTGGTAGTTTTCTTTTGTATCGTTAACTATTGTGCAAAATTGCAAGGCAATGTCCTTCGTCGGCTTATAATAAAAATGTAAATCAGCATGATAAGGATTGTGAGGCACCTCCCAATGAAATTCAGGAAGGTATTCGTTGGATGAATATGTCAAGTATTTGCCTTGTATAATTTTGGAAAAGAAACTTTGATGCTGATACAGATTAGTTTGCATCCAGTACCGGCTATGGCTTAACAAAACGAAATCATATTTTTTTCCTATTTTGCTTTTTAGAAACTGAGTGATTAATTTTAATTTTTCATTGCCAGCACCCATAGCTATGAGCATCAGATAATAAGTCGTTTTTTCATGGTCAGTAATTTGATGATATAAGTAGATCTGTTCGAGTTCAACCGAGTTCAATATGGTTTCTATTGCAACGCTGAGAATTACATCCTCAGGTTTGTCATCAATTTGACATACTACATCGTGTTTTTCAAATAATCCTTTTTTTATCAATGTCTTTAATTCGTCAAACCGTTCTTCGATAAGACGATAGAG
>NZ_JAFCUM010000035.1:0-1608 GCF_049896525.1 Flavobacterium sp. DSR3-2 | reverse complement strand
TAGGGTTCCTATGTAAAGCAGACTTAAGTTATTAACAACTTTTTAAACTGAGCGATATCTTGATGTTTTTCGAGTAAAAAATGCCATCCCCAGCGGCTTGTTGGAAAAGTTGGAAACAACTTTTTGTCCGCCGTAGGCTTAGGACAGAAAAAGTTATTCTGACTTTTCCAACAATGCCACGATTCGTTTTCCTACTCTTTTATTCCATAATTTTTTATTTAAATTCTTAAATCTCAGGCTCCTATTTGTGGTCTAAATCAATAGCCACCAGCATCTGTTTGGTTGTAAGAATAACAAAAATAGCTGCCTGCTTCGTATGTAGCCCATGCTTTAGCACGGCTACCACCCTAGCTTTGCAGTCTATTTTTTCTTATTTCATTGTGAGAACTTTAAGAAAGTTGTTTTTTGATTTTTCGCAACTCTAATTTCTAATTTTACACTTCTTGTTTTTCTAGAATCATATTTTTGTTAATTTGATAAGGAGTTTGTGTCTTAATTACCGATAGTATTCTTCTAGTCATTTTATGAGCTACTTTTACGATAATGTTTTTTACGTTTTTGCCTTGATGTTTTCTATAATATTGTTGCATCTCTAGGTCTTTTCGCACTGCAATCCAAGCGGCTTCAATCAGATAACTTCGCAATTGACTTCTACTTCGAGGGGTAATTCCTAAACATTTTTCGCTACCTCCACTGTTGTGCATTCCAGGTACAATCCCTATAAAACTAGCAAATTGTCCTTCAGTATTAAAACGTCTCAAATCGCCACATTCAGCTATGATAACAGAAGCTAAAAAGCCTCCAATACCAGGGATACTCTTCAATAAATTGTAATCTTCTTTGTGCTCTTTACGGCAATAAGCTCGCATCTGATTGGCAATTTCTAAATATTCTGATTTAATAAATTTGTACATCCTGATTTTTCCTTTCAAAGCCAAATCACCACAAATAGTACTGAACTTGAGCTTTTCTAACCATTCTATAAATCCATTAGGCCAATTCGAATTGTCATATTCTTCGGGAATTTCTATTCCGTGAAACAATAACAAACTCTTAATATGCAATTTAGTTGTCCTCAATTTTTTAGTAACCTGCGTTCGATGTCGTGCCAAACTCGTGAACTGATCTTCGGCTTCGGTAGGAATATTGATTCCTTTTAAAGTGCCGGATTTCAACTGGTTGGATAGATTTTTGGCGTCCAAAGCATCTGTTTTTTGATAGCGTTCTTTGTCACCTGTTTTCACGTCAGCTGGATTGACTACTAAGACATTCCAAGCTAAATTCAAGAAATATCGCGCTACGGAAAATCCGCAACAACCTGCTTCATAAACCAAATACACCTCATGATTGTGAAAATTTTTATTTACATATTCCTCCAAATCGGAAGATTTTGATGGCATCGAATAAGTTTTATGAAAAAACAAATCGGTATGGATTGAAACTGTCCATGTTTTCTTGTGTATATCCAAACCAATATATACTTTTGGACTAGTAGTAATTTGAGCACTCATATCATTAAAGTATTGGCAGACAGTAAAAACTATACTGCAGTTAGTATTTATTTTGAGGCTCAATTTACTGCTTTTACATGGATGCTTCGTTGCGTGC
>NZ_JAFCUM010000034.1:0-1707 GCF_049896525.1 Flavobacterium sp. DSR3-2 | reverse complement strand
CCATTTTTCATTAAAAACTACTCTTTTTCATCTGTTAATTAGTATTCAAATATACCTAAATATTACCCTTTGTTTATCCCTCTTTTTTTCTCAGAGATTCTCCATGTAATTCGAGTCGATGAGATTGATGTATCAGCCTATTGAAAGTGGCATCAGCTATGGTTTTTTCTCCAATGATGTCATACCAGCCTTGCACTGGGATTTGTGAGGTTACAATAATAGAACCGTTATTATGCCTGTCTTAAATGATCTCTAAAAGGGTAATTCGGTTACTGCTATCCAAAGCTTGGAGTCCAAAATCGTCTAATACAATAACATCTTGCCGTTCTATTTTGGCCAATTCTCTCAGGTAAGAACCATCTGCTTTGGCCATTTTTAATTTAGCAAACAGCTTCAAAGTATTAAAATAACTTACTTTAAAACCTTGGATACAGGCTTGATAACCCAATGCGGTGCCTAAATAACTTTTGCCTACACCAGTGCTTCCCGTGATTAAAATGTTTTCATTTTTTTCGACAAATTCACATTCTGCCAGACGTAGTATGGTGTTTCGATCCAGATTACGGGTTTGGTCAAAATTGATACTTTCAATATTTGATTTGTAATGGAATCGGGCATTGGTGATACTGCGGGCAATACGCCGATTGTGCCTTTCATCCCATTCGGCATCAATAAGCATCGATACAAACTGATCGAGTGTGTAATGGTCGGTTTTTCCGCTTTCAATGGCAGTTTTAAAAGCATTATGCATGCCGTAAAGCTTCATTTGTTTCATTTTTGTTGCTGTGGATTGCTTCGCCCGTTCGCTTACGCTCGGGTCATTCATGATTACTGTGTTTTAATTTAATTATAATAGTGTTTTCCTCTGATATTACCGTGAATAGGGAGTTCTTGCTCGGGTTCTTGTTCAAATTCAATATGATCTAAGTTGTTTTCTAAAATATTTTAAATGGTCTTAAAATTGTAAATTTTAAAATCAAGTGCCCGTTTACAGGCATTTATTAATCGCTCTTTCCCTACCTTTTTTTCGAAGTTTAATATTTCCAAACAACTTTTATAAGCCTGTTCAGGATGGTTTCTACTTTCGATTATTTGCATAATATATGCTGCAGCTGACTCGTCAATACTACTGGCCCAATGAATGAAGCGGGCAGCACTCCACTGGTCTACAAACTGATGCGTGGTAGCCATATGTTCCGGGATTGTGGTATAGATATACGGTTTGTAATTCCTTGGATGGATGGCTATTCGATTGTATTTGTGATAGATCTCTACCGTTGATTTGGTATACAATAGTTTCGCTTTTTTCTTGACGTATTGATAGGGAACACTGTAGTAATTTTTGTCTTGACTTAATTGAACATGCCCATATTGCATTACTGTTGCAAAGGATTGATATTTTATTTCAAAACGTTCTTGTGGTAATGGACTTAGTTTTTGCTTCTGATCTTCTAAAAATAATTCTATACGAGAGTACGGGCGTCCTGTGAGTTTTCGCCTGTTATGAGCATCTAATAAATCCCATATTTGCTGGTTTAATTCTTCCAGAGAAAAGGATTTAGTTTCTTTTAGATTTACATAAATCCTTCAATACAATATCTTGACAGCTCCTTCGACCAATGACTTATCTCTTGGTTTGTAAGCCCTGGCAGGCAAGATAGTAGTTTGGTAATGTTCGGCTAAATCAGCCAAGGTTTCATTAATTGT
>NZ_JAFCUM010000033.1:0-2421 GCF_049896525.1 Flavobacterium sp. DSR3-2 | reverse complement strand
CCGTTGATGAATTTCATCCTTAAATATAATAAAAACCAACGAGTTATGCAAATTATTTGAACGATTTTTACTACAATTTATTTAACAGGGAGAAAGGAGGTTATTAGACAGTTTGACGTCCCGCTGCCTGTGGTCTGTTGTGGAAGTTCGTAACCGCTCAATTTTCGGCTTTGCAGAATATTGATGCGAAACAGTGATTCCACTAAACTCCACAATAGCCACAGACAGCTGTTATGCCTTCGGTTTTTTATTTATTCCAATTTTCACGTTTCAATATTTCGGTTTCGCTTCCGCACCGTTTAAGTCGGAAACAATTTTAAATTAATTTATTATGCTTGATTTTATATTTAATTTATTCAAAAAAAAGAAAAATAATGTTTTTGATGAAAGATTTGGTTTTTTATTAAAACACAAAATTGTTTCAAGAAAAGAATATAATAATGTTAAGGCTTATTTTTTTCGTGATCAATCAACATATCCATAAGAACTTGTTGGTTATTTGGCAAAACGTCATTTATGAACTTTTCCCTTTTGTCTGGTTCTAAATAAATTATCACCTGAGAAACAACATTTAATAATTCAATGTGTCTGTCATTAATTGTTTTTTTATAATATTCTTGAATTGGTTCTGTAGTTGTATTTATTAAATATTCTGACATATCTTTGAATTTCTTATTATCCATAATCAATTTAGATGCATCATCCATTACACGTTCATTTCTCATTTCAACATACTTTTTTACTTCGTCTATTTTGAAAATATCCATAAAAGATTTCATCGACGCGTTTATTTCTTTTGTTTGGTCGATTTGTGATTTTTGTACAAAAAACACAATTACATATACAACGGTATATAAACCAATTATTACAACTGTTAATTCATTACTCATATTATTTTCGGTGTTTCGGTTCTTTAAACTGAGGCATAACGTCTTGCTACTACACTCAGTAGAGGATTAGAAAGCCAAATTAATTGGAGTTTGCCCGAACAATGCAAGCACAAAACAATAATAACCAAAGCCTAAATATAGCTATTGATTGTAGTAGCTGTTATGTGAGGTTTATTTATTTAAACAAAAATGAAATGTAGAGAAGTAAGGAATCATTTAGGGGATGAATTTCAATTAACAGAACTAGAAGAAAAATTCATCAAGGCTTTAGAAAAAATAAGCAAAATGGAAACTGGGCGATTAAATTTAATGGCAAATGGGTTTATATCTGTTAGAATTAATGATGTTAACCACGATGACAACATAGATTGTAGTATAAAACTAAATATTTCTTGTGAAGGAGGCGATGGAGGTGATTAAATCTCACATAACGTTTCGCTAGTAGGCGATGGTTGGGGTTAAAAATCACAATTATTCGAGCTAAAAACAATAACAACTGAAACAAAACACTAATTAAATTTAACCAAATGCCCAGCTATTGCTTACTAGCTGTTATAAGGCGGTTTTTTAACACTAAATATTAACTTATAAAAATTATAAAAATGGATTTATCAACTTACAAATTCCCAGAAGTAACGCAAGTAGATTTGGCTTTTCCAACATTTAACACTACAAAAGAACTTGTAGAAGAAGCCGAAAAAAGAAACCCTCAAAAAGGAATGAAAAAATTTTCAGAATTATTCTATACTGGTGGCAAGATAGAATTACAAAAAGATGTTGAAGGAACTTGGAAAGAAAATGCCTATATGTATGCTCGTGGTTTAATGGGTTCTTGGTCACCGAAACACGAACATAAAGAACTTGTAGTCGGGATGATTTTCGAGGAATGTTTGGTTTTGTAAACTGCCTTATAACGTTTTGCTAGTACGCGATGGTCGGGCTAAATAAAGCAAATTATGCGGATTATCACACTATTTCCAAGTACAAAACCATTTTCATTTCAGCCTAATTCCCGACTATTGCTTACTAGCTGTTACCTGCTGGCATTATTTCTATTTTAATAACCATTTTATTAATTCGTCATTATCCACAATACTCCAAGAATGCGGATGTCTTCTATTGTCAGGTTTTCTATAACCTTTATTTTGTGATGTTATTAATTCTGCATTTTGATTTCCAAGTCTATTTACTTCACTAATCATTGCTGAACATTCTGTCGCATTCATACTCGTAAAGTCTGCACCACGTTCTTTTAACCACCAATTTATGTCAGGTTCTGTATAAATTCTCAATGGAATTTTCGCCAGTTTTTTAATTGCTCTTTGAGTTGTGTCTGAAAATGAGTAAGGCGAAATATTGTAATATTCGGCTAGGTTTGTTGTTGGACTTCCACCAGTTTCTTTTTCAAGTCGATCTACCATATAAACATTCTCTTCATTTGCTTCGATGTCTTTTGAAAGTCGAATATCTCTTTTTGCTGAATTATAAAATCTTTCAAAGTCAAGAGGTGGGTCAATCGCAAAAATTGCTG
>NZ_JAFCUM010000032.1:0-2626 GCF_049896525.1 Flavobacterium sp. DSR3-2 | reverse complement strand
AAGTTATGTTAAAAGTAATTTTTTATCTCAAAGCTGGAAAAGCTAACAAAAAGGGAGAATCTCCCATTTTCGCCCGTATCTCTTACAACCAACAGTCAATCACGATGACCACCGGTAAATCAATTCTAAAAGAAAGATGGCTGTTTACCAAAAACCTCAGAACGGTGCTTAAACTTGAAAAGGAAAAGGTATTAAAACACAGCTTGGATCTTTTCCAATTGAATATCGAAAAGAAATTTAATGAACTAGCTAAGGTAAGTTCCGATATTTCATTGGTGGTGGTTAAAAATGAGTTGAATGGTAAAACTACTAATCAAACAAAAGGCGCGAGTATCATAGAAGTTATGGAAAAGCACAATGCCTACTTTGAAAAAAAAGTAACGGCCGGAGAACGATCTAAAGCTTCATTCCAAAAATATGGACGTTCCAAGGAATTACTCGTAAACTTTATGAAGCAGCAGTATGGGGTCGAGGATCTTTTTTCAAATGAGATTTCCAGCGCTTTTGTTTACAATCTTGAATCGTACCTAAAGTATGAAAGTAGTTTTAAAGGAAGAATAGGCATTAAAAACAACTCGATGGTAAAGTATATGAGAATGTACAAAACTGCCTGTAATTATTGTATTAGAATGGGATTAATGGAGAAGAATCCATTTAATCTTTACGATGGAAAGTTAAGTATCAAAGATGCTGTATTTCTAACACATGAAGAATTAGATCGAATTGAGAATAAGAAATTTTCAGTAGAACGATTGGAGCGCGTTAAGGATGTTTTTCTTTTTAGTTGCTACACGGGTTATGCCCCCGTTGATGCCTCTAACCTTACGGCAAGTAATATATTTCAGGATAGTAGTGATGCACTTTGGATTATGACTAATAGGGCCAAAACAGCAATTAGAGCAAATGTTCCTATCCTACCTCCCACCCTGAAGATTATTGATAAGTACAAACATCTTCAGATTGGATTAATACCTCAAATTTCTAATCAGAAAATGAATGCTTATCTTAAGGAGATTGCTGATTTGTGCGGTATAACTAAAAATCTGACGTGGTATGTCGCCAGACATACTTTTGCAACTACGGTAACCTTAGGGAACGGAGTGAGGATAGAAAATGTTTCATCTATGATGGGTCATACTAATATTAAGCAAACACAACATTATGCAAAAGTATTAGATGTAAATGTGATGGAGGATATGACTAAGCTAAAGCAAAAATACAGCTGATCTCCAAATACAAGATCCTTTAAAGTAAAATCCAACGAAATAACAAAAGGATTCCAATTGGAATCCTTTTGTTATTTCTAATAGTATTATTTATCAAATATTTTGAAATATAACATATATATATAAAGCAAAACACATATCAAAATTCCACTTTCATTGCTCGTTTTCGGATAATATTTTTTTGATTTTAATAGCTTCATACAAATATATGTCACCGAGTTTAGTGTAGGGTAGAATTCCCGTTTGTCGGTATTTAATAATGGTATTATTTGACAGTCCAAATAGCTTCTTTAAATCCTCATTCCTATAATAGTAAGTCGATTCGTTAATTTTCTCTCCTCTAATCTTACCATCAATTTTCTCTAATCGGGTGTACAAAGGATCCAACAGCTGTTTGATTGCCGCTAAATATGAAAATTTATTTTCTTTACCTTGTTTTGCCATAAGACATATTTTTTATGATGAAGGAGGATACAATGGAATAACAAAACCGTAAAAATTACCGCTGCGTTAGTTTATGCTTTCTTTCCTGAAATACAGAAATAATTTTATCTAGAAATTGTAACTGTTTATCTCGATAAGTAAAGCCTTTAGATTCAGAAAATTGTTTACTGATATTCTCAATATTTATTTGCATTTTAGAATCCCCAACATACGTAAAGTTTGTTTGTAAAAAATGCTGCATTTTACTCCTATTAGAATTTTCTGCTTTTGCATCAAAAAATAAAATTTTTTCATCCATAAGAATATAGAAGAACTGCGCCAAATCTCTTTTGTTGAAGTTTGAGCTACATTTTTCTAATTTTAAACCGTTTTTTGCACGATCATTTTTTTTGTAAAGTAAATTCTTTTCCTTCATTAAGATCTCAATACGTTCAATTTTCCCAAATAACGTTTCTACTACTTTGGTAAGCTCCTCAATTGTTAACTTTTTCATAGCTCTTTTCCTTTGGAAATTTAACTTCTGAATCAAATAGAGAATATGGAAAATAAATGGTGCTCCCCTGATTTCGCTTACGAGTGGGCTTGTAAGTAATATAACCGTACTCGTTCAGTTCCCGCATACATTTATAGTATGTTTTTGGCGAAGCGATCTTCGCTAGATCCATAATTTCATATCGGTATGCTTGTATTGGATTAACAAAACCCTTACCCGCTCTAAACTGCAACAGTGCGACATAAATACCGATATGCGTAATGCTAATACGGTAGTCATTCTCTATTGCTTTGAAGAAATCGGATAAGGGCTTTAGTAGTTCCATCAAAATTTACATTGAATTAGACTGCTTTTTTTTTCTCTTTTTGACTTCTTGGGGAGCGGCAGGTCCATCGTCATCAGTATTTTGACTCTGTTTTTTATTGTCCTGCTTCTGTGAGGTATTTTGTCCTTCTGATTGCTT
>NZ_JAFCUM010000031.1:0-2878 GCF_049896525.1 Flavobacterium sp. DSR3-2 | reverse complement strand
TGTAAAAGTTTCAGCTTTTGACGCTTCCAAGTGCTGCTCAAAAAACCATAATGACGGATTTTCACACCCGAGCCCAAAGGGCGAACTGACGAAGTAAACCGTTTGGGCAAAATATGCAATGAAAACCGCCTGATAAATTCCTGATGCGTAAGTGTCATTTGTTTTTTAAAGCCCGATACTCGGTAATCCTTGTAATCAAAAGTCACGTTTTGCTCGTCAATGTTTTTAATACGGTGGTTGCTGATGGCGATTTTATGGGTGTATCTACCCAAATATTCCACCACCGACTTTGGACTTCCAAAAGGTTTCTTAGCAAATACTACCCATGGTTTTTGCCATAATTCCTGCAGGATTTGTTCGTATTGAGTAGGCGATTTCGCCTTGAGTTTTCTGCAAAATTTAGCCCTAAAAACTTTGGACAAGGCTTTTACTGGAAACAAGAATTTACCATCTGCTCTGCTATTTTTCCACTGTCCGTCTTTGTCCACACCACCGCCAGGAACAATGCAATGCAGGTGCGGATGCAAACTCAATTGTTGTCCCCAAGTGTGCAAAACGGCAATCATTCCCATTTGCATTTGCTTGGCTTTGCCAAATCTTTGAAGCGTTTCCCAAGTAGCTTCAAATAAGGTGTCATACACTATTTTAAGCTGGTAAATGGCCAAGAAATTGATACTGTCTGGCAAAGTAAATACCAGATGAAAATAAGGCACAGGCAAGAGTTCTGTGCTTCTAGCTTGTATCCAATCTTCTCGTTTGTTACCCTGACACTTCGGGCAATGCCTATTGCGGCAAGAGTTGTAGCTTACAGTGAGATTACCACAACTATCGCAAGCATCGATATGACCACCCAACTCGGCTGTTCTGCATTTTTTAATGGCGTAAAGCGTGCGGAGCTGCCAAGTATTTAATCCATAGTTTTCGATTGCAGCACCTGCTTTTCGCAGGACATCGGCTACTTCAAAGCGCGGCTGCATTTTGTAAAAAGGGTGTCGAGTGGACTAAAGATGCGCTGACTCTCGAGTTGGGCAATATACAGGTATTCAATTGTGGGCTCAACATTCTGGTGTCCCAAAAGGTCTTTCAAAGTCATAATATCCATACCGTCTTCGAGCAAATGCGTGGCGTAACTGTGCCGAAGCGTATGGGTATGAACTTCTTTGATTATACCCGCTGCCTTGGCCACTTGCTTCACTGCCCATTGCACCCCGCGTTGACTGTAGCGATTGTCAAAATCGCCACCGGCTCCATTAGGCAAAGGTTGGCCATTAAAAACATAATCCCGGGGTTTTTCGGCTTCGATGTATTTTTTTAAACCCCGAATTAAATGTTCTGAAAGCGGTACGTAGCGGTCTTTTTTGCCTTTTCCCTGAACTACTTTGAGTTGTTTTCGGTCAAAATCCAGATCCTGTAAACGCACACTTCTAGCTTCCATGCAGCGAAGTCCACAACCATAAAGCAAGCCAATGAGGATTTTATGTTTAAGCAGGTTGGTACACTGGAGCATCGCCCAAACTTCTTCCTTGCTCAAAACAACAGGGAGTTTTTTCTCGTGTTTTATCGAAGGTAATCGTAAAAACTCATACGGCAAACCTTCGGATTTTAGCAAAAATCGAAGGCCGTAAACACAGTGTTTGAAATACGTTTGAGACGGTGTTTTTGACTTTTTTTGTTGGTAAAATAAGTAGTCCTGTACTTGTTCAGCATCTAGTTCAGTTGGGATTTTACCAAAATAAAGCGAAATAGCCGCCACATGACGGGAATAATTATTGAACGTGCTCTGACTTCGACCCAAAATCGAAACTGTACGCTCAAAACGATTTAATAGTTCCTCAAATCCAGGAACTTCGCGCTTGGCTTGGTTCAGGATTTTGTTTTCTCTAAACGCATCAGGATGCTTTTTTTTGTAGTCATGGTATACGAATTTTAATTATATTCGTAAGGTAATCAAAATCAACAGTGGTGCTACCGAAGGTTTAGTTCAACAGCGGTTTTGTCGGATTTGGGTTTTCGGCTTGATTTAAAGTTGGTCTTGTACTTTAAATAAAGGTGTTAATCCGAAAGAAAAATCTTAACTTAGTCCCAAAACCCGAGCAAAGCAGCGAGAACGTTGGGCAACAGTAACAAAAAGCCGAAAAATCAACAACATTTGTTTCTTAAAAAGGAAACTTCTATCTTTACAGAAAATTAAGATTACTGAAAAATGGATTATAAATTTAAAGTTGAATTTCTTGAACCAGTTATAGAGTTTTTAGAAAATCTAGACCCGAAATCTAGAGAAAAAATACTTTATAATATTTATAAATCGAGAAGCGTAAACGATAATGAACTATTTAAAAAACTCGATGGCGAGATTTGGGAATTTAGAACTTTATACAACAAACAATACTTGAGACTTTTTGCTTTTTGGGATAAATCAGACAAAAAAGATACAGTAGTAATTTCTACTCACGGCACTATAAAGAAAACAGACAAAACACCGAAAGTAGAAATTGAAAGAGCAGAATCATTAAGAGTGAAATATTTTAACGAAAAGAAATAAGATTATGAAAACATATAGTTTAGAAGAAGTAACAGATAAATTCGTTGGAGAAAAAGGAACAATAAATAGAGAAAATTTTGAAAATGAATTAAAAATTGATTTGATTGGTCAAACAATTAAACAAATTCGTAAAGAACGAAATTTGACACAAGAACAATTAGGAGAGTTAGTTGGCGTGAAAAAAGCTCAAATTTCAAAAATTGAGAATAGCTTAACTGACGCAAGATTCGATACGGTTATTAAAGTTTTTCGAGCTTTAAATGCTAAAATTAATTTTAATGTAGAATTATTAAATCAGAATGTAGCAATACACTAAAATTGCCGATTGCCCAACAG
>NZ_JAFCUM010000030.1:0-3821 GCF_049896525.1 Flavobacterium sp. DSR3-2 | reverse complement strand
AAAACAATCCCAAAGCCATTGCGCGCGTTTTTCGGGCAACGGTAAAACTAGCCTCCCATTTTGAACTCATTGGCGGAAGCCTTGTTGCTGGTGATAGTACCAAACTCAGAGCACAAAACTCCAAGAAAAATAATTTTAATTCTAATAAAATAGAGCGTCACATTGCCTATATCGATGCTAGACTCGAAGAATATAACGCGGCTTTAGCCAAAGAAGATGGGGATGTTTTAGAAAAACAAATTATTGCAAAAAAGATAAAAAAACACAGTATTCAAAAGCAAAAATACATTGGGTATCAAAACACCATCGATACTACAGGGGTTACCCAAATTTCGACTTCGGATCCTGATAGTCGCCAAATAATGACGCGAAACAACATCTCGGAAGTCGCCTACACGGTACAAACTACAGTGGGTGCGCTGCATAACATTCCAATTGATTTCAAGGTGACCAATGAAAACGATTCCAAAGCCATGGGCGGCATGTTGCGCCGAAGCAAAACCATTTTAGGTCATGCTAATTTTATAGCAGTTTATGACAAAGGCTATCACACCGGCAGCGAATTTGACTACGCTAACCGTCTTGGTATCGATGTTTTAGTGGCTATTCCTGGCGTATCTGCACACGCACCTGATACCGCTTTTGATGTAGAATATTTTAAATACAACAAAACCACCGATTCCTATACCTGTCCTGCCAATGAAACCCTGACCACCAACGGAAATTGGTACGCCAAAAAGAACGGCAAATCAATAACCCAGATGAAGCATTACAAAACTAATGCGTGTTTGACTTGTCAACTTTATAAAAAATGTACCAAAAATGTCAAAGGCAGACTCATTGAACGCTCCCAATACGCTGATTTAATTTTTCAAAATAAAGTACGAATCGAAAATAATTATGAAGTCTATCGCAGAAGGCAAGCCATAGTGGAACATCCATACGGTGTCATTAAAAGACAATCGGATTTTTATTATATCATGACCAAAAAAACCATCAAACGCGCCTCAGCCGATGTAGGATTGATTTTCTGTGCCTACAATCTGCGCCGAATTTTTAATTTAATAGACCAAAATCTACTAAAACAATATCTAAAAGTATTGGCTTTGTATTTTGGGGTTCTAACAGCAGTTTTTAACGCTTTTTACGGATTGTTTTGTTTTAAGAATGAAGAATGCTTTTTTCCAAAAAGAGTTTCAATTGTAGTTTAAATCATATATATATATATATATATATATTTACTTACTGATTAACTAAAATGAGTTCGTTTAGAGGTTTTTAGACGAAGTGACGTTATGGGCAATTATATGACCACACAATGAAGAAACAACTAACATTTTTATTCCTGACTTTGACAATTACTGTTTTTGGACAAGTTGAACAAAAGAAAACTCCGACTGACTTTATACCAAAAGGATATGTAATTCATAAGTATGAAGGCGGAATTTCATCTGGAAGTTGGGACAAAATAAAAGGAGACTTAAACAAAGACGGATTGGAAGACATCGTTCTTATAATTAAAGGAACTGATAAAAGTAAAATCATAAAAGATGATAATCGTAGTGAATTAGACCGAAATCGTAGAGGTATTATTGTATTATTCAATAAAGGAGGTTTTTATGAATTAGTCACAAAAAATTATGATTGTTTTTCTTCCGAAAACGAAGATGGCGGAGTATATTTTGCTCCTGAACTTTATGTTGAAATAAAAAAAGGGAAATTATACATCAGTTATGGACACGGTAGATACGGGAATTGGGGTTACACATTTAGGCATCAAAATGGCGATATGGAATTAATCGGTTATGACTCTTATTCAAGTCGTGGTCCAGTTCCGCAATATGAAGTGAGTATAAATTTTTTGACTAATAAGAAACTAACAAGGGATAATCTAAATAAGGATGAAGACGGAGATGAATATACTACAGATAATTTTAAAGAAACTTGGGAAAATATAAAAAAGAAAAATATGTTAAGATTATCTGAAATAAAGAATTTTGACGAACTTGAATTTTGAGTTATAAAAAAACTGGGCAAACAGTTTGGTTTCGTTGCGTGCGCAGCACCAACAATGAAACCCGTGTTGAACAGCCTGTCCCGTTTTTACGGGAGAACCGAGTACCTGCCGTCAACACTATGGAATTATCGTAAAGATTGTAGCGGTATTTTCAAGAGGATTTTGTTCCTCTTTTTTTGCGGAGTGGTTTCAGCTTGGTTTTTTTCATATTTTCCTTCACTTTTAAACACAAATTACCTTACCCATAAAATCAACTTTTACAGGAACTTGAACTTTGGCTACCGCCAAGATACCAAGAAGGCGGACCGCGCTGGTCAAAAACTGCTATTCGGTGTAAATCGCAAACTCTTCGCAAAATGCACTAAAAATGCCAAAGGCAAAATCATCGAACGCTCCTAATACGCCCATTTGATTTATCAAAACAAGGTTAGAATCGAAAACAATTACGAAGTATATCACAGAAGGCAAGCTATAGTGGAAATTCCATAGCCTGTCCCGCTCTTCGCGGGAGAGTGATAAAACGCCAATCGGACTTTTATTATATCATGACCAAAAAAACCATCAAACGCGCCTCAGCCGATGTAAGATTGATTTTCTGTGCCTACAATCTGCGTCGAATTTTTAACCTGATTGACCAAAATCTACTCAAACAATATCTAAAAGTATTGGCTTTGTATTTTGGGGTTCTAAGAGCAATTTTTAAAGCTTTTTATGGACTGTTTTATTTTGATACTCCTAAAGGGACTTTTCCCAGAAAGAATTTTAATTGTAGTTTAAATCACATATATTTACTCACTGATTAACAAAATACTATTCGTTTAGAGGTTTTTAGACGAACTGACGTTGGCAGTAATATTAAAAAACCGAAAATGGAAGAAAATTCACCTACTTACCAATTGATTAAAGGATCACCTAATGTTCTCTCAATGATTTATCAAGATTGTGCACAACCTTCTATCAAAAAAATTGGAATTGCTCTCGAAACTATATTTGAAATTAGTAATACTATTTTACTACCATTAAAATTGTCAAGTGAAAAAGCGAAAATAAATTTCACAAAAAGTTTGGATGCTTACAGAGAAAAAATAGACAAAATAGATAATAGTAAATTGATAGATGTACCTACAATTTTAGGTATTCCAATTATTGATAGGTTAACGTATGTAACTAATAGAGAAATTGCTGATCTATATGTACGCTTATTAGCTAAAGCATCTTCAATAGATACTATTAATGAAGCACACCCAACTTTTATTCATATAATTGATAGAATGACAGTCGATGAAGCAAGAATTATAAATCATATTGAAAATCTAAATTCAATACCTTTTATAAATATTGTTAGTCGCTCGAAAGACAATCACGCTGAATATGTAAAACAAGCATGGAACTTAACTGCTTTAGAAAAAGATTTAGATTTAATTTGTCCAAATAATATAGATTTGTATTTGGACAATTTGGTTAGTTTACAAATCATAGAAGTACAAGGCAATTCTTTTAAGGTTGACGAAGATCTGTATATTAATCTTGAAAAAAAATATTCTGAATTGATAGTTTCTTATGAGGAATGGAATACAAAAAATGTAGAATATAATCCAAAATGTGAAATCCAAAAAAGATTTTATGAAGTTACAGAGTTGGGAAAATTATTCATAAAAGCTTGCCGAAAATAAATACTACTGCCAACAGCTAGGGTTCCTATGTAAAGCAGACTTAAGTTATTAACAACTTTTTAAACTGAGCGATATCTTGATGTTTTTCGAGTAAAAAATGCCATCCCCAGCGGCTTGTTGGAAAAGTTGGA
>NZ_JAFCUM010000029.1:0-4063 GCF_049896525.1 Flavobacterium sp. DSR3-2 | reverse complement strand
ATTATAGCAATTAATCCATAGCATAGAAATGAAATTAGGCTAAATCCAACACTTATAAGAATCCATACATTTAAACTTATTGTTCCATCGTCAAATGGCCTAATAAAAAAAGCGAAAATGAAAAACCAAACAGTGATAAAAATTCCGATTAGTAAATGATGTTTTATTGAAGGATTTAATTTTTTCATTTTAATAAAAGTAATTACTATATATTGAAATCCTTGTTTTTTGAAATTTGTCTAAATCTACAACAGATATTTGACTATTGGTAGTTAGTTTTAGTCGGTTCGGTTGCATTTCTGCCAACTTCTTTATAACCAAAACAAACTTTCGCAAAGCATCCAATATTTGGGTGGATTTGCGAAAATTTTTATAGCTCCTAAAGTACACTAATTTTTCTTACAATTTAATGAAAAAGATAAAAAGCATGCTATTGCGGTTTACACGAGAGAAGGAAGTGGTATAATGGTTTTCATAAAAATTCCGGATACTACTTATTTTTTAAACTGCTAATAATCGCCATAACATCTTGATCGCCTAATCCTTCTTCTTCTGCTGCAGCATAACTATCGTACAAAGGATGAATCAACGGGGAATTAAGTCCGGCTTCTTTGGCCAGTCTTAAATCTTTAACCAGATGTTTCAACGCAAATGCTGCTGGATAAGAATCGTTGAGTATGGAAGGTGTTTTGATATTCGTAATGCCGTTGCCACAAGCGCCTTGATTGATGATGTTGAGCATGTCCTCTTTGCTTACGCCGTTTTTCTCGGCAAATAAAACCGTTTCGGCTATTCCTTGAAGGTTCAATCCCAATAAGTAATTGATGGCTAATTTAGCTGAACTTGCCACGCCAGGTTCGCCTACGTGAATCGCAATTTTACCCAAAACGTCAAATATCGGTTTGGCTAATTCGTAATCTTCACTCGAAGCTCCCTCAAGAATAACCAAAGTTCCGTCTTGTGCCGGTTTTACGCTTCCAGATACGGGAGCTTCTATGAAATGTACGTGATGTTGTTTGCAAATCGTGTTTAAATAACGAGAAGTTTCAGGAGCAACGGTACTCATATTGATGATGGTTTTTCCAGCAGATGCTGCAGACAATAAACCTGTTGGTCCCTCAAAAACTTCTTTGACAGCCGCGTCGTTGGATAACATGGTCAAAACAACGTCACAAGTTTCCATTAGTTCTTGCAAACTGCTTGCTGATTTTGCTCCCGCAGCCAGTAATGGCGCTTCTTTATCTTTGTTACGATTGAAAACGGATACTTCAAAACCTGCTTTGAGTAGGTTCATAACCATTGGGTTTCCCATGTTGCCAAGGCCTGTCCATCCTAATTTTAATGTATTCATAGTTTTTGTGTTATTTATATTATCTGCACATTATGGACACAGTTTGAAAAACTGCGCGAACGATTGTGGCATATCAGCGCGGTAGGTGATTTTATTAATTAATATACAACTTGAATTCTTCAAATTCTTTTTGACCGGGAATATTTACACTCACTAAATAATAATCTGCTTCTTTGGAAATAACATTATAAACAAGCTTATCGCCTGCAATGCTAAAACCGCTTCTAGTTTCGTTATTACTTTCAATAAAGATTAGTTCAAATTCGGTATTGCTAATCCAATTGTAATCGAGTTTTGAATAAGTTTTATCTGCAAAATTATCTATCCATTTTCCATATTAGATAAAGTTATATCGCCACTTGCTTCAAAATATTTAAAGTTCACTTGTTTCTTGAAATTTCCAATTTGCTTTTTTGTCAATTTGGAAATTGGTTTTATTGTTTTTCTAATAACACTTTCTTTTGGAGGTTCTAAACGGTCGAGTAACTCTCTAAATTCTACGCAATTTCTTTGCAGCCTGTAATATAACAACTCACCAAATTTTTCAGCTTTTGAACTTTCTAAAGTTTTTAAATATGGATTTAGTTGCTCTTGATATAAAGAGCTAATTCGTAAAGTATCATTTTTGATATATCCTGAATTTATTAACGAATTACACATTATAATAGAAACAGAATCTATTTCGCATATGTTTTGAGAAAATGCAAATAGTGAAATATTCAATAAAGGTAAAATGATTATTTTTTTCATAGTTGAAGTTGAGTAGTGTTTTTTTAATTAACATCTAACGTCAGTCTGTAAAAAAACTTCTGTTGTATTATCATCAAATATAACAAAATACTTGTATAAAAAGAAGATTTTTCGTATTTTTAAGAATGCAACATATCACAGGTATTTCCCGTCAACAAATGCGTTTTTCAAGTTTAGAAGATAGTATAAGTCCCGATAATCAGGTGCGATTTATAGATGCCTTTGTCGAATATATTCACATTTCTAAACTCAATTTTGCTGTAAAAACGCTTAAGACCGAAGGTCGCCCGAGTTTCAATAGTAAAGTGTTTCTAAAGATCTATTTATACGGTTATCTCAACGGAGTCAGAAGTGGTCGAGATCTAGAAAAGGAATGTTTCAGAAACATGGAAATGCAATGGCTTTTAGAAGACATTCGTCCCAATTACCACAGCATCTCAGATTTTAGAAAAGACAATCCCATTGCTTTGAAGAACTTGTTCAAACTCTTTGTTTTATTCCTTAAAGATGCTGATTTGATAGGATGCGAAACCATTGCTATCGACGGTACCAAAAGCCGTGCGCACAATAGCAAGAAAGCCAATTTCAATCAAAAGAAAATCGACAAGCACCTAGCTTATATTGAAACTAAAACCCAAGAATACCTAAACGCTCTGGAAGAAAATGATGCCAAAGATAACCCAGCTGTAATCCAAAATATCCAACAAAAGTTAGACCGATTGAAAGGAAACAAATTGCGTTATGAGCTGCTGGAAGAAAAATTAAAAGAAAGTGGCCAGCCCCAAATAAGCACTACCGACAATGATGCCAGAGCATTACTGGTTCAGGGGCAAGTAGTTGAAATTTCGTTTAATATTCAAGCCGCAGTCGATGCTAAACATAATCTTGTCGTGGCCACACATACCATCAACAAGAACGATCGTAGTGCCTTGTCGGCCATTGCTATTGAGGTCAAAGAGAATCTGGGCATTGATACCTACACGGCTTTGGTTGATAAGGGCTACCATAACGGGAAGCATATAGAAATCTGCAAGCTTGCCAATATCACCACAATTGTAGCGCAACCCGAACAAGGAAAAAGTAACGAAAATGGCACAACTGCCAATTATTTAGTAGCCCAATTTAAATACGATCAAACCACTGACACCTACACTTGTCCACAAGGCGAAACGCTTCATACAACAGGGAAATGGCACAAGAAAAGTAGCCTAAAAGACAGCTATGAGTTTAAAAAATACCGAAGCTCCAAATGCAAAGAATGTCCTGTCAAGTTTTTATGTACCAGCAGGGCAGCAGGGCGGGAAATAGACCGAAGTCAATATGCCGATGCCGTTGAAGAAAACAACAAGCGCTACCATGCAAATGCGCAACTCTACCGCAAGCGACAGGAGATTAACGAGCATATCTTTGGAACCATCAAGCGACAATGGGGCTACAACCACACCAATTTAACGGGATTAGAAAAAGTAAATGGAGAACACAGTTTGATTATGCTGGTTTACAATATCAAACGCAGTATCAATATCCGGGGCGTTCCTGATTTGATTGCCAAACTCAAAAAATGGAACTCACCCTACAAGGCAAAAGTCTTGTTTTTACTAAAAACGGGGTATTTAAAGCTGAATACAACGTACAATTTTTATCCAATAAAATTTACAACCTAAAAAAAGAGCCTTCTCAGAAGACTTTATTTGAATTATTGCATCGTAAAATTTGAAGGTTTTAATAGAAAAAGGAGGTTTTTTCACAGCCTGACGTTCCCGCGCTACAGGCAGTTTTGGACTAAATTAAGCCCTATTTTCGGATTTGCCAATTAATCCCAAATACAAAACCAACTTCCTATTAAGCCAATTGCCCAAATCCCTCATAGCATCTATGTAAAAGCATAACTTAGAGTTACTAAAAACGAAGATTATGCAATTACAAGATGCCTTAACTATTCCAAAGATATTCATTGGTTTA
>NZ_JAFCUM010000028.1:0-4283 GCF_049896525.1 Flavobacterium sp. DSR3-2 | reverse complement strand
ACGTATGCTCAAAAGTGACGGAAAACACGAAAGAACTAGCTGAAACCACTCCGCAAAAAAAGAGGAACAAAATCCTATTAAAAATACCGCTACAATCTTTACGATAACTCCATAGTGTTGACGGCAGGTAATCGGTTCTCCCGTAAAAACGGGACAGGCTGTTCAACACGGGTTTCATTGTTGGTGCTGCGCACGCAACGAAACCCTAACTGTTATGCCCAGTTTTTTTATAACTCGCTCGAGTATTTTTGACCTAATATTTCGACACACAGTCCTTTTTTTACTAGGTTAGCCGTTTCTTCTAGTTCTCCTTTTCCAGCAAAAACTGTATCTTTTTTTGATCCTTTCTCAATACGTGAAAGAAAAACATTTGACCCCATTTTTCCATTTTCTAAAAGTCTATTTTCATACCAAATTACTCCTTTGGTGTTATCCAAAACTTGTCCGAAGAATGCTCTTGAAACATACGTAATGCTGTCGGTTTCATAGTCTATTTCTGTTCCGGGAAATTGATAGCTATTTTCTCCATGTTTAATGGATAACTTTCCGTCCGAAGGTGAGTGAATATAAAGGGAAATGTTTGCGTCACACTCGTTACAGTCTCGACCGGAGAAAATCAAAAAGGGAGCTTTGTCAACGTTAGAAACTTGTCCGATAAATTTAAGCTCAAATAAATTGGTTTGGAAAGACTGTCCGTTTTTAAAAACTAGTTTACTACCGTCAACTTTTTCAAAGAGCCATACTTCCGAAACTTTACTTATGGTTATTGGGCTGACCGTTGTTTTCTTGATAACGTTTTTTGAATCTTCCTTACTTCCGCAACCGATAAAAGTCCAAAGTGCTAATATTATTACTAAATGTTTCATCGTTTATCTTATTTAAAATTGGGCATAACGTCAGTTCGTCTAAAAACCTTCAAACGAACAGTATTTTGTTAATCAGTGAGTAAATATATGTGATTTAAACTACAATTAAAATTCTTTCTGGGAAAAGTCGGTTTAGGATTATCAAAATAAAACAGTCCGTAAAAAGCTTTAAAAATTGCTCTTAGAGTCCCAAAATATAAAGCCAATACTTTTAGATATTGTTTTAGTAGATTTTGGTCTATTAAATTAAAAATTCGGCGCAGATTGTAGGCACAGAAAATCAATCCTACATCGGCTGAGGCGCGTTTGATGGTTTTTTTGGTCATGATATAATAAAAATCCGATTGTCTTTTAATGACACCGTATGGATGTTCCACTATGGCTTGCCTTCTGCGATAGACTTCATAATTATTTTCGATTCGTACTTTATTTTGAAAAATTAAATCAGCGTATTGGGAGCGTTCAATGAGTCTGCCTTTGACATTTTTGGTACATTTTTTATAAAGTTGACAAGTCAAACACGCACTAGTTTTGTAATGCTTCATCTGGGTTATTGATTTGCCGTTCTTTTTGGCGTACCAATTTCCGTTGGTGGTCAGGGTTTCATTGGCAGGACAGGTATAGGAATCGGTGGTTATGTTGTATTTAAAATGTTCTACATCAAAAGCCAAATCAGGTGCGTGAGCAGAAACTCCTGGAATAGCTACCAACACATCAATGCCAAGTCTATTAGCATAATCGAACTCACTCCCTGTGTGATAGCCTTTATCATAAATGGCGGTAAAATTGTTGTGACCTAAAATGGTTTTGCTTCGGCGCAACATGCCGCCCATGGCTTTGGAATCGTTTTCATTGGTCACCTTGAAATCAATTGGAATGTTATGCAGCGCATCCACTGTAGTTTGTACCGTATAGGCCACTTCCGAGATGTTATTTCGCGTCATTATTTGGCGACTATCAGGATCCGAAGTCGAAATTTGGGTAACCCCTGTAGTATCAATTGTGTTTTGATACCCGATGTATTTTTGCTTTTGAATACTGTGTTTTTTTATCTTCTTTTCAATAATTTGTTTTTCCAGAACATCATCATCTTCTTTAGCTAAAGCCAAGTTATATTCTTCGAGTCTAGCATCGATATAAGCAATGTGACGCTCTATTTTATTGGGATTAAAATTGTTTTTCTTGGCGTTTTGTGCTCTGAGTTTGGTACTATCACCAGCAACAAGGCTTCCGCCAATGAGTTCAAAATGGGAGGCTAGTTTTACCGTTGCCCGAAAAACGCGCGCAATGGCTTTGGGATTGTTTTTACGAAAATTAGCAATGGTGTTGTGGTCAGGAACCAAACCTTTCAAAAGCCAAATGAGTTCAATGTTGCGATTGCACTCTTTCTCCAAAGTTCTGGAGGAACGCATGCGATTGAGATAGCCGTAAATAAAGAGTTTGAGTAAATCCGAAGGATGATAAGCAGGTCTTACGTTTTCGACAAAATCGAAAGTAAAGCCAAAATCAGCGAGTTTAAGACTGTCTACAAAAAGGTCAATGAGCCTGATTTCATTGTCTTGCGCAATGGCATCATCTATCGATGAAGCAAAAAGCGGGAGTTGGTTTCTATTGGTTCCGTTGATGAATTTCATCCTTAAATATAATAAAAACCAACGAGTTATGCAAATTATTTGAACGATTTTTAATACAATTTATTTAACAGGGATAAAGGAGGTTATTAGACAGTTTGACGTCCCGCTGCCTGTGGATGTTGTGGAGGTTCGTAACCTTTCAATTTTTGGCTTAACGTAAAGTTTATGCGAAACGATAATTCCACTAAATTCCACAATAGCAACAGACAGCTGTTATGCCTTCGGTTTTTTATTTATTCCAATTTTCGGTTTCGCTTCTGCACCGTTTAAGTCAGACGCATTTTAAAAATAACATTATGTTTATTACTGATAAAATGGTTTCATATTCCCACTGGTTTCTGCTTATTTCTGTTTTATGCTCTCTTTTTTTTCAACTACATTGTTTTTTGATAAGGACTGAGGAAGTTTCAATTCTTTTAAATGAGCATTCTCGACTTTCAGTTGAGCATTTTCGACTTTTAAAACTTCACGATTCTCTAGCAAAATGTAATTTCTCCAGCCAAGAAATAGAGCAGAAACTCCAAATAAAAAACTTAAATAAAAACTAATATTATTTTTTATGTATTTATCATTCTCCCGAATTAAATCAAATCCTTTTGATGTGATTTTCACTAAAGCAGAAATTTCTTCTCTTGGTATTTTTCGACCAGCAACTTGTATAAACCACAATCCATTTTCAGAAATATATTCAATTAAATCGCTTTTAGTTAAGAACTCAATAAATCTCTTCATCTCGTATCTTTCTTCCATTTGTGGTTTTTCTGGGAAGTTGAATAACAAAAATTCTTTAATGTCAACAGGTTTGTATTCTCCATTTCTTTTGGAGATATATTTAAGAGCTTTTATAGTTAAACTGTCTTTCATTTTTCGGTTTTCTAAACTGAGGCATAACGTTCCGCTGCCTGTGGTCTGTTGTGGAAGTTCGTAATCCGAGTATTTTTGGCTTAACTAAAATATGATTGCGAAACGGTAATTCCACTAAATTCCACAATAGCCAAAGACAGCTGTTATGCCTTCGGTTTTTTATTTATTTCAATTTTTGGTTTCGCTTCCGCACCGCTTTTAAGTCGTAAGTATTTTAAAATTATTTTATGGAAAAGTTTTTTTTTAAGTGTCAATTTTTTTGGTGGTTGCTTTTTCAACCGCTTCCTTGGGATAAATCTCTAAAGGTTTGGCATCACTTTTTATTGATTCTGATTTCTTTTCTAGGTTTAATATGCGTTCTTCTAATTCATTTATTTTAGTGTCGTCTTTAAATCCTAAAATTATGGAAACTAAAACTGCGATTATTGAAATAAGCAATGGGTACCATTTAGTTTTTAGAAGCCATTTATTGACTTCTGTACTTGATTTCAGATTTTCAAATTCTATTCTTTCTTTTTCAGAATTATATTCAAGTTCTTTAGTTACTTGCTCTAAGTACCGTTCTCCTTTTTCGGTTATCGAATATATAGAGTTTCGGTTTTCGTCTTCAACTATTAGATGGTTAGCTTCTAAAACACGTATGTTTCTTAAAAAAGATTTTCGTTCAAAATGCTCATATATTTTTGAATATATTTCTTGGTCTCTTAAGTTTACAATGTTTTGTTTTATAAAAATCAAATGTTCACTTAATTCCTTTTCGTTTTCATTCATATTTTCGTTGTTTCGGTTTTTTAAACTTGCTGCTAACGTCAGTTCGTCTAAAAACCTTTAAACGAACTCATTTTAGTTAATCAGTAAGTAAATATATATGATTTAAACTACAATTGAAACTCTTTTTGGAAAAAAGCATTCTTCATTC
>NZ_JAFCUM010000027.1:0-4774 GCF_049896525.1 Flavobacterium sp. DSR3-2 | reverse complement strand
CCGTTGATGAATTTCATCCTTAAATATAATAAAAACCAACGAGTTATGCAAATTATTTGAACGATTTTTACTACAATTTATTTAACAGGGAGAAAGGAGGTTATTAGACAGTTTGACGTTTCGCCGCTTGGCGAGGTTGCGAACTTCGTAACCCATTAATTTCCGTTAAAGATAAAATTTCTTGCGAAACGTAAAGGTGAATTTACCACAAAATTCGCAATCTTGCCAAACGGCTGTTGTGCGTTCGTGGTGCAATATTCATTAATGTTAATTTATTCAATAATAATTTTCTTTTTATGAATATTATTGTTTTCGTCTTTGATAATAATTAAATATAGTCCTTTTGTTAAAGAACTTACATCAATATCAGTATTATATTTTTTTATTGAGGTGGTTATAATTACTTTACCTAAAGCATCATAAAGTATAGCTTCTTTGAGATTTTCCCCTGATACTGTTAAATGATCTTTAGCAGGATTAGGAGCAATTTTAATCAATGATTCTGACGAGTTAAATTCAGCATTTGAAAGTGTGTTAACTGATAGATTATATGTTTGAGCTGTTGAAGTCTGATTAAAGATATCAATCAAAGTAACTTTTACAGTATAATAACCACTATTTAAATTATAATTTATTGTAGCACTCCTTTTTTCAGGAATTGTGTATTGTTCAGTCTTAACAATATTATTCATGTTGTCAATTATATCAATCTTTGCAGTCAATTGGGGTGATTTATATTCATCTATTGTCCAATTTACATTTGTTATACCTGCACTATAATTGGCATTCACTGAAGTAATAGTTCCTAATGTTAACGCTGGTACTGTTCCTTGATTGGTTTGAGATGGAAGATTTAATGTTCTTCCGTTGTTGAAAGCAGTAGAACGTATTGTATTACCACCATGTTGCATATAATAAGCATTTTCTGTATTATCATAATGAGCATTAAAGCTATTGTGGTATATTCCATTTCTTTGAATGTCCCCTGTACTGTTATTGGCACTAAAATATGCACTGGTATTTTTTTCCCAATTGCCATTGGTATTCAAGTTCCAACAGTCCTTAAAAAATGCACTTCTGATCTTACTACCATTCCATGAAGAATTCCATCCGTCCCAATTCTCTAAAAAAGCATCGTTTGTTCCAGTTAAATATTTATTTGGGTCAGGAATAGAAAGTGTAGCGGTATGAAACCATTTTCCAGTTGAAACGTTATTTATAAAAGTAGCAATATAAAGTTTTCCATTAGCTTTCCAAGACCTATTTACCAAATTGTACCAAGTATTAAGTACCCAATTGTAAGGATTTATAGTCTTCCAGCCGTCACCTTCCCCACCAAATCGACTTATAAAAGTCGTTGGATTATGATAGTCTACGGATGAATAAATTCCCGCAAGAGTATTAACGTCCCATAAAGAAGATATTAAGATGTTTGGGGAGCCATAGGAAGTAGAAGGAGTTTGTTGAAGTCCTGTATATCCATTAGTAAACCAATTAACTTCAAAGTATGATGTGTTCGCTGATTGAACTATTTTGATTTTTTGCATTTTCAAAATAGCATCATTAGAAGGAAAGTAGTAGGTCAAATGCATTGAAGGTGCTGCGTTTTCTTGAGCAACAGTTCTAACTGTCATAAAAAAAACGCATAAAGTGAGTAATAAAAAATTAATTGTTTTCATGTTTTCTATAATATTTATCTTTCTGTTAATTGTGTTATACCATGACGCACAACGTTCTCGCGCTACAAGCAGTTTGGGATTAAATCAGCGTTATTTTTCGGATTTGCCAAATCTTCCAAATACAAACCAATTTTTCCATTAAGCCAAATCCCCAAATTGCTTGTAGCGTGTGTTACTGGAGGCTTGTTTTTGTCGAAATTACGATTAAACCGCAAATTTTTCACGCTTCTGTTGGCAAGTTCCAACTTTCACGTTTGTGATTTTCGGTTCGTAATTTTCAACATTTTATTTTCAATTATTTACTTTTCGCTTTAAAATTCTGCGCAAAAAATTTTAAGTTTTTGCTTTTCAGATTTCTATTGGCAGATTCCAATTTTCACGCTTCCGCTTTTCAAGTTTCTGTTAGCAAATTCCAATTTTCAAGTTTTGGTTTTTCAGGTTTCAATTTTTCAAGTTTCTGCTGGCAAGTTTCAATTTTCACGCTTCTGCTAGTAAACTTCTTGCGGAAACAAATGCTTATATTCTGATTGTTTTCATCTGCGTAATTTCGGCACAAGTCTCCAGTAACGTTCTCGCGCTACAAGCAGTTTGGGGTTAAATAAGCGTTGTCTTACGGATTTGCCAAATCTTCCAAATACAAACCAATCTTTCCATTAATCCAAATCCCCAAATTGCTTGTAGCGTGTGTTAGCTGATGTTTTTTTATTAGATATTTGGTAAGTATATTTTTAAAGCATTAATTATTTCTTCTTTTCTTTGACCTTTCAATAGTCTTATCACAAGATTTACATATTCACCTTCTTTGAGTCCAAAAATAGGAGCAATTCGGTCTGATAATTTTTTTCTATTGTAAATCCTAAGAGCTTTTTCCAAACTATGTTCTTTAATTGTTTCTTCAAATAAATGATAGCTAGATTTGTAAATTGATGAAACATCTATTTTAGATATTACTTCTGTAAATCCATCTATAAGACCTTGTTCATTATGTGCGAGTTTTGTAAATACGTTTAATCTAAATTGTATCTCTCTTTCTGCGTGATTAGTAATTTGAACATCAAATTCCTTTTTTAAGGAATCAATAACGTAATCTGTTACTTCTTTTATCTTTTGATTTGGATCAAGTTCAAAATGTGTGGAGACTATTCGAACAATTTGTTCAACACAGAATAGGTTTTCCACTTCTGCTACATTTATTGTGAAAATTTTTGCTTTTTCTAGTGCTTCAATTTCTTCTTTCGTTCTGTAATCTGCATCTATAATTCCATAAGCTTGTAGATGATGCAACGATGGCGTAGAAACCATTGCTTTTGTTGATTCAATTACTTTTGTGCAACCACCTCTTGGAATAACATGAAAGTCTGGATAAACAGCTTGATATAAAACAACATCATGACTTGAATCGTCACCTTCTGTGAAAATTATATTTTTTCTGTTACCAATTATTTCAATAATTAAATTTTCGGGAAAAGCATCTACTGCAGGAACTTCATCCCATTCCCAAGCTTTTCCATTATAATTTTTAATCCATATTTTAAATGCTCCTTTTCTTGAGGAAGCAAAATCTAAATCATGGGTTATGTAAATAAAGGATTTATTAGGACATGCTTCTTCAATTTTATTCCATAGCCTAGTCATTAAAGACTTATGTAAATGTATTTCTGGCTCGTCGATAATTATTATTGAGTTGTCTGGTACACAAAGGCATTGACCAATTAAATAAAGAGTAACTCTTTCACCATCACTCATATCTTTGCCATGATATTCTGGAATATTTGCTTTTTTTACAGTCACTTTGCTGTCTTCAAAAATAATTTCTCTTTGGGGCATTATATCGCTCCATAGTTTTATTATTTGGTCAATTACCGAGTCTGGAACAGGTATGTAAATCTGTTTGGCTCTAGTTTCTTTAGCATGTTCGGAATCTCTTTTAGTTGATTTTGCAAAAAGAGTTGAAAGAAGGAAATTATAATCATCTAAAAGAAAAGTTTCTGGACTACCTCCATATCGTGAACTAAGTTTTTGAGAGACGATTGCATATTGATCATGTCTGCCATATGTAAGGTCTTTTTCAGCTTGTTCGTGGGTTTTTATTGTAGCAGATTCTGGTAGATTTAAAGCCCTTTGTGCTAAAATTCGATGAACATTAATTTGATTTTGAATTTGATTTTCTATCCAGGTACCTAGTCTTGTTTTTCCTGCACCATTTCCACCAATTATGACAAAATTATTATCGGACTCTATTGTCTCGTGTTGTCCTTGTCCTGTTTTATTTGGTAAAATTATTGCTGATTTCATATATTTTCTTTTTGTATTGGATTCCTGATTCTGTGGTAAAATATCAGCTAACGTTCTCGCGCTACAGGCAGTTTGGGACTAAATTAAGCCCATTATTCGGATTTGCCAAATCTTCCAAATACAAACCAATTTTTCCATTATGCCAAATACACAAATTGATTGTAGCGTGTGTTAGCAGAAGGTGTTATCTTTTTTTATTACATATTAAATATTTACAAACTTCATCACTTTTCTCAATGAAAATTTTATCAGCATTCAGTCTTTCAAAAGTATATTCCGGCAAACTATTGTCTGCTCTGTATTTTATTATATTTTGAAGAAATACATTAATAATCTTTTTGTCAGTTTCCGTAATGTTTTTAGAGTCAAAATTTTCGATTCCTAATATCCAAATATCTGTATATTCTTGTTTAGGAGTTATTCGATTTTGTAATTTTGCAGACAACTCAAATAATGTTGCTTTGTTAGTTAAAAATAGTATTGTTGCTCGTGAATAGCTGTAGCTAGCATTTACTAATTGATAAGTAGCATAGACTTTATCATCAATTTTACGATGATAATCTCCAATTTCTATCTTAACGTTTTGTCCGAAGCTAATTCCAGCTTGAAAAAGTATATAAATAAAGATTAGTTTTTTCATTTTATGATGTTTTCTTTAGATATCAAGTCGTCAGACACTTTCTGCTAACGTCAGTTCGTCTAAAAACCTTTAAACGAACTCATTTTAGTTAATCAGTAAGTAAATATATATGATTTAAACTACAATTGAAACTCTTTTTGGAAAAAAGCATTCTTCATTC
>NZ_JAFCUM010000026.1:0-5174 GCF_049896525.1 Flavobacterium sp. DSR3-2 | reverse complement strand
ATGTGAATCAAACGAAGAGAAAAGCAGATAAGAACACGTTCCTAGACATATTGAATTGACAGCCGTTTTAAGAGAGATCTTAGAACAAAAGAATAAGAGTAATAGAATCGAGAGATTTGAAAAAACCACTAGAATTTAGTCGAATAAATAAAGAGAACAGATTTATCTGAACTCAACAATATACGATGAAGAGTTTGATCCTGGCTCAGGATGAACGCTAGCGGCAGGCTTAACACATGCAAGTCGAGGGGTATGCTTCTTCGGAAGCAGAGACCGGCGCACGGGTGCGTAACGCGTATGCAATCTACCTTTCACAGAGGGATAGCCCAGAGAAATTTGGATTAATACCTCATAGTATAGCAGTTTCGCATGAAACCACTATTAAAGTCACAACGGTGAAAGATGAGCATGCGTCCCATTAGCTAGTTGGTAAGGTAACGGCTTACCAAGGCAACGATGGGTAGGGGTCCTGAGAGGGAGATCCCCCACACTGGTACTGAGACACGGACCAGACTCCTACGGGAGGCAGCAGTGAGGAATATTGGACAATGGGCGCAAGCCTGATCCAGCCATGCCGCGTGCAGGATGACGGTCCTATGGATTGTAAACTGCTTTTATACGAGAAGAAACCCTCCGACGTGTCGGAGCTTGACGGTATCGTAAGAATAAGGATCGGCTAACTCCGTGCCAGCAGCCGCGGTAATACGGAGGATCCAAGCGTTATCCGGAATCATTGGGTTTAAAGGGTCCGTAGGCGGTCAGGTAAGTCAGTGGTGAAAGCCCATCGCTCAACGGTGGAACGGCCATTGATACTGTCTGACTTGAATTATTAGGAAGTAACTAGAATATGTAGTGTAGCGGTGAAATGCTTAGAGATTACATGGAATACCAATTGCGAAGGCAGGTTACTACTAATGGATTGACGCTGATGGACGAAAGCGTGGGTAGCGAACAGGATTAGATACCCTGGTAGTCCACGCCGTAAACGATGGATACTAGCTGTTGGAAGCAATTTCAGTGGCTAAGCGAAAGTGATAAGTATCCCACCTGGGGAGTACGTTCGCAAGAATGAAACTCAAAGGAATTGACGGGGGCCCGCACAAGCGGTGGAGCATGTGGTTTAATTCGATGATACGCGAGGAACCTTACCAAGGCTTAAATGTAGATTGACCGGTTTGGAAACAGATCTTTCGCAAGACAATTTACAAGGTGCTGCATGGTTGTCGTCAGCTCGTGCCGTGAGGTGTCAGGTTAAGTCCTATAACGAGCGCAACCCCTGTTGTTAGTTGCCAGCGAGTCAAGTCGGGAACTCTAACAAGACTGCCAGTGCAAACTGTGAGGAAGGTGGGGATGACGTCAAATCATCACGGCCCTTACGCCTTGGGCTACACACGTGCTACAATGGCCGGTACAGAGAGCAGCCACTGGGCGACCAGGAGCGAATCTATAAAACCGGTCACAGTTCGGATCGGAGTCTGCAACTCGACTCCGTGAAGCTGGAATCGCTAGTAATCGGATATCAGCCATGATCCGGTGAATACGTTCCCGGGCCTTGTACACACCGCCCGTCAAGCCATGGAAGCTGGGGGTGCCTGAAGTCGGTGACCGCAAGGAGCTGCCTAGGGTAAAACTGGTAACTAGGGCTAAGTCGTAACAAGGTAGCCGTACCGGAAGGTGCGGCTGGAACACCTCCTTTCTAGAGCCTTAGTGTTAGTAGCAATACACGCTAGGGAAAGAAGACGAAAGTTCGCGTTGGAAACAAAGATTAAAATTTTATTACTCTTGCTGTTAGTTCAAATAATACCATTTAAGAATAAGAGTGTCTCGTAGCTCAGCTGGTTAGAGTACTACACTGATAATGTAGGGGTCGACAGTTCGAGTCTGTCCGAGACAACTATTTTACTTAAATAAAAAAAGAAGAAATTCTAGAGTTGAGGAGTTATGAAAGTATTTCATAATTCATAATTCACAATTCATAATTAGATTGGGGGATTAGCTCAGCTGGCTAGAGCGCCTGCCTTGCACGCAGGAGGTCAACGGTTCGACTCCGTTATTCTCCACGATTTTAGTCATAAAGTCTAAAGTCATAAAGTTACAAGTCTTCGGACATTGGACTTTAAGACCTTTGACATTCGACTAAATAAAGTTCATTGACATATTGAGATAAGAAAATAATAAAAAGTAGAAAGCATTTTTTGCTTGTTTATTTATAGACAAGTAAAAGAAACGGCATTCTTAATTGAATGTTGGTACAATAAGCAAAATAAGGGCGTATGGGGGATGCCTTGGCTCTCAGAGGCGATGAAGGGCGTGATAAGCTGCGAAAAGCTACGGGGATTGGCACACACGATATGATCCGTAGATACCCGAATGGGGCAACCCACTATGTTGAAGACATAGTACACCGATAGGTGGGCAAACCCGCTGAACTGAAACATCTAAGTAGGCGGAGGAGAAGAAAACAAAAGTGATTCCGTAAGTAGTGGCGAGCGAACGCGGATTAGCCCAAACCAATGTTGTTACGGCAATATTGGGGTTGTAGGACCACGTTATTTGTTGCGGATAGAATTAGAATCTACTGGAAAGTAGGGCCAAAGAAGGTGATAGCCCTGTATAAGTAATAGAAGATAACGATAGTGGTATCCTGAGTAGGGCGGGACACGAGAAATCCTGTCTGAATTTGGCGGGACCATCCGCTAAGGCTAAATACTCCTGAGAGACCGATAGTGAACCAGTACCGTGAGGGAAAGGTGAAAAGAACCGTGAATAACGGAGTGAAATAGATCCTGAAACCATACGCTTACAAGCGGTCGGAGCCCTTTCGTGGGGTGACGGCGTGCCTTTTGCATAATGAGCCTACGAGTTAACGTTGCTGGCAAGGATAAGTGGTTAAGCCACGGATCCGTAGCGAAAGCGAGTCTGAATAGGGCGCTTTAGTCAGTAGTGTTAGACGCGAAACCGTGTGATCTACCCATGGGCAGGATGAAGCTGTGGTAACACATAGTGGAGGTCCGAACCGGTTGACGTTGAAAAGTCTTCGGATGACCTGTGGGTAGGGGTGAAAGGCCAATCAAACTCGGAAATAGCTCGTACTCCCCGAAATGCATTTAGGTGCAGCGTTATGCGTAAAGTTATATAGAGGTAGAGCTACTGATTGGATGCGGGGGCTTCACCGCCTACCAATTCCTGACAAACTCCGAATGCTATATAATGTTTCATAACAGTGAGGGCTTGGGTGCTAAGGTCCAAGTCCGAGAGGGAAAGAACCCAGACCATCAGCTAAGGTCCCCAAATATATACTAAGTTGAAAGAACGAGGTTTGTCTGCCCAGACAGCTAGGATGTTGGCTTGGAAGCAGCCATTCATTTAAAGAGTGCGTAACAGCTCACTAGTCGAGCGGACGAGCATGGATAATAATCGGGCATAAGTATATTACCGAAGCTATGGATTTACAATTAATTGTAAGTGGTAGGGGAGCATTCTCACAGGGTAGAAGGTGTATCGTAAGGTATGCTGGACCGGTGAGAAAAGAAAATGTAGGCATAAGTAACGATAATGCGGGCGAGAAACCCGCACACCGAAAGACTAAGGTTTCCACAGCTATGCTAATCAGCTGTGGGTTAGTCGGGACCTAAGGCGAACCCGAAAGGGACAGTCGATGGACAACGGGTTAATATTCCCGTACTAGTTATTACTGTGATGGGGTGACGGAGTGATGAAAGCGCCGCGAACTGACGGAATAGTTCGTTGAAGTACCTACCTATAAGACCCGCAGGCAAATCCACGGGTTTTGGGGAAATACGATAGTACTCGGAGTCTTCGGACAAAGAGATAGTGCGCCTAAGGGCTTCCAAGAAAAACCTCTAAACTTCAGGTAATAAGTACCCGTACCGCAAACCGACACAGGTAGTCGAGGAGAGAATCCTAAGGTGCTCGAGAGATTCATGGCTAAGGAATTAGGCAAAATAGACCCGTAACTTCGGGAGAAGGGTCGCCAGCAGCAATGCTGGCCGCAGTGAAGAGGTCCAGGCGACTGTTTATCAAAAACACAGGGCTCTGCAAAATCGTAAGATGAAGTATAGGGCCTGACACCTGCCCGGTGCTGGAAGGTTAAGTGGAGATGTTATCTTCGGAGAAGCATTGAAATGAAGCCCCAGTAAACGGCGGCCGTAACTATAACGGTCCTAAGGTAGCGAAATTCCTTGTCGGGTAAGTTCCGACCTGCACGAATGGTGTAACGATCTGGACACTGTCTCAGCCATGAGCTCGGTGAAATTGTAGTAGCGGTGAAGATGCCGCTTACCCGCAGTGGGACGAAAAGACCCTGTGCACCTTTACTATAGCTTAGTATTGACCTTGGACAAATGATGTGTAGGATAGGTTGGAGACTGTGAAGTGGCGTCGCTAGGCGTTGTGGAGTCATTGTTGAAATACAACCCTTTGTTTGTCTGAGGCCTAACCCCGTAATGCGGGGGACATTGCTTGGTGGGTAGTTTGACTGGGGTGGTCGCCTCCAAAAGAGTAACGGAGGCTTCTAAAGGTTCCCTCAGTACGCTTGGTAACCGTGCGTAGAGTGCAATGGCATAAGGGAGCTTGACTGAGAGACATACAGGTCGATCAGGTACGAAAGTAGAGCATAGTGATCCGGTGGTTCCGCATGGAAGGGCCATCGCTCAAAGGATAAAAGGTACGCCGGGGATAACAGGCTGATCTCCCCCAAGAGCTCATATCGACGGGGGGGTTTGGCACCTCGATGTCGGCTCGTCACATCCTGGGGCTGGAGAAGGTCCCAAGGGTTGGGCTGTTCGCCCATTAAAGTGGCACGCGAGCTGGGTTCAGAACGTCGTGAGACAGTTCGGTCTCTATCTACTGTGGGCGCAAGAAATTTGAGTGGATCTGATTCTAGTACGAGAGGACCGAATTGGACAAACCTCTAGTGTATCTGTTGTCACGCCAGTGGCATCGCAGAGTAGCTACGTTTGGAAGGGATAAGCGCTGAAAGCATATAAGCGCGAAACCCACCACAAGATGAGATTTCTTTTAAGGGTCGTGGGAGATGACCACGTTGATAGGCTATAGATGTAAAGGCAGTAATGTCATAGTCGAGTAGTACTAATAACCCGTAAGCTTATGTACGCTTTTCCTGCCGAGCAATCGGCAGGAAGAAACTTTCT
>NZ_JAFCUM010000025.1:0-6267 GCF_049896525.1 Flavobacterium sp. DSR3-2 | reverse complement strand
CAGGAGCAAATAAAGAACATTTATTCCATTCGAGAGAGAGGGCTTTTTAAAAGTCCTTTCTTTTGAAAAAATGTCTTTATCTCCCCCCTAAAAGTTGCATTAATTAGTTGAATCTAGTCTATTATTTATTATCCTTTTCATCGAAGCGTTTGTTAAGGTTTTCGCTCAGCGTATCGATGAATTTAGTTTTATTAATTTTTCGATTTTTTATTTCGTTGCATGCCCTGTAAATATCACCAAGTTCGGTATCAAATAACTTTTCGAAACATTTAGATATCTCTGTTAAATCGGCTTTTCCATCATTGAATACTTTTTGTGTGTGCAAGGCATAAATTAATTCTATCAGATCAGTTTTACTGGCGGTCCATTTAAACACCTTGTTTTCCAGAGGATTTTTAATAATCACCGCTTTGCTATTGGATAAACTTGCGATTTTGTTTTCAATATATCTTTGAAAAATTTCATTTGCAAGAATCATTGCTACTTTAAAATCGTGGGTTGTTGAAAAACGATGATCCAGTTCATGATAAAAAATATCAATATTATAATCAATTTCTACACTGTGTCTAATAAATATTTTGTTGTCAAAGGATTGACCACCTAAGCGGTAATAATTATAAAATTCTGTGTTTTCACTAAAATAAATATTAAGCTTATTCAATTCGTTGTCTAAGTAATCTCTCTGTATTCTTTTACTCCCAAGAGGCTTATACGATTCCAATTTTCTAACTTTGTTGAAGTAAATTAATTTAGAAGAAAATTTGGGTTTTATATATTTGAAAAAATGAATTTCATCTTCTTTGATTGGAAATTCATTATCCAAAATGTAAGTCTTAAGAATTTGTAAATACTTAACAATAGTTTCGATAGATTTATCACTCATGCTAATAGGGTTATCATAATTAAATGATATTGCATGCAATTCCTCTTCGAGTTCACATAGTAATGTGCGACTGAATGTGATCATAAAATAATTTAGGTTAGGTTATTTGAAATTTGGTTTTAGTAATAAATTTCCCTAAATTAGTTTAATAGGTAACTCGAAAACAAATATAAAAGTGACCGATGTTAATTTTTAATTGCTTATTGCTAGATTTTTTTTTCTCTTGATTAAAAGGCATTGCAGCAAATTTGTCGCGAAGTATTTTCATATCCTCACTTACTTTTTTGTCTAAAACCTTTGCATAATGCTGGGTAGTACGTAAGTTTTTGTGTCCAAGCATTTTACTTACGCTTTCAATAGGAACGCCATTTGTAAGCGTTACTGTCGTCGCAAAAGTGTGTCGGGCAATGTGGAAAGTCAATTCTTTTTCGATCTCACAAACGCCTGCTATTTCTTTTAAATAGGCATTCATTTTTTGATTGCTTAAAATTGGAAGCAGCTTATTTTGGTTGTTGCACTCCGGATGATCTTCGTATTTGTCAATAATCATTTGCGTTAGGGGAAGGATCGGAATTTTTGAGGCTGTTTCCGTTTTTTGTCTGTGGGTAAATATCCATTTCTCACCATCAATACTAATGCTAATATGGGATTTTGTTAAGTTTTTGACATCAATGTAGGCTAAGCCAGTAAAGCAGCTGAAGAGGAAAATATCGCGTATTAGCGACAGTCTTTCTGTTTTGAAGTCCTTATTGATTATATTTTGGATTTCGCCTTGTGATAAGTACACACGCTCCACTTCTTTAACTTTCGATTTGTAGTTGGCAAACGGATTTCTGTCAATCCAATGATTGGCCAAGCAAATTTTAATTATTTTGCTAAAGTTCTTGATGTATTTAACAGCGGTATTGTTGGCACAATTGCGAACGCTTCTCAAATAAAACTCATATTCGGTAATGAAAGCATGGTCGATTTTTGAAATTTCTATATCGGATATTTTATATTTCCATTCCAGGAATTCTGTGGTGTGTTTTAAAGAAGTATTATATCTCTCCAATGTTCCCGCCGCATATTCTCTGCCCACTAATTCTTTGATTTTATTATTGTGATCTTTGAAAATAGGGATAAGGGTCATTTGGCGCTCACCGGTACCGAACAATTCATTCTTAAGATTTTCCGAAGTTAATATGATGTCTTTTTTGAATAACTTTTTCTCCGCTTCGATTACCTTGCTTTTTATATTTTCAAGGTGATTATTAATTGAACGAGCATCCTCAGTAGAGCCCTTTACTTTCGCCCCTTCATTAGACCATCTTTCTGGATTTACAAACTTATTACTGCTAAACTCAAATCGTTTGGTTAGAATTGTAACACGGACATAAATAGGGCAGATGCCATCAATATTGGCTTTTGATCTTTTGATGTAAAAGAGAACTGATACGGTTGTATTCATGGCTGGTAACCTTTAAGTTATTATTAAATTTAAACTTTAAAATAGTTTCATACAAGATGTTTAGATTATGAACATCTGGTTGATCAGCTACCTGTTCAATGAATGAACAGTCGCGTAATATGTCCTCTTTTTTGAGAGGTGTCACTGAAAAATTTAATTTTCAGTGACACCTCAAAAGACACCTAAGTTTTTAGATTTAATGAATAATTTGATATATCGCAAATGAAAAAACCCCCTAAATCATAAGATTTAGAGGGGTTTGCTTCGTTTTGTATTTCTACTGGCGGAGAAAGAGGCTCCGATGCTTTTATAATAGTGCCAGTGAATACTGGGCTTTAGTAACGTTTTTTAAGAACAGGGTCATCAATAGGGTCACTAGACTTTCAAAGTCTTTTTATTATTGTTCAAATGTAAGCAATAAGTGCTTAACTATTTGGTTTTTAGAGGGTAAAATTATGTCCGTATCATGTATTTAAGCATGGAAAAAAATTAGTTGGGCCCGTTGTATTGATATGATTTTTTTTATTCTGTTATATGTGAGATAATTTAATATTTTTTTATTTCAATAATTACCTTGTTATTATTGGTTGGTGCAGTGTTAAATGCTTAATTTTTACAAAAACAGTGGAAATTTGTAACGAAACCATGATTTTGATTGTAACAAATAAGTTGAAAATTTGTTAAAAAAGACAACTACGAATTTAGTGCTATTTTGTACTACAGAAATTAGCATCAACTATTTAATGCGGTTCACAGATCTCGAGTTACAAATAAAGTACAAATCTGAACAAAAGAACGCGAAATAAAACAAACAAACCTTTATCCATTATTTCAATAGAATTAAAGCTATTTGATAATATCTAGTAATATTTTCTAAGAACACATTAATCCAATGGTTGGAGCGAATTTAGAAAATAATAATACGCGGTAATAATATTTTTTAACTTTAAATTTTTTAAATGAATTACCTCATCATTACCAAAGGTAATTGTAGCATATGGTCTATTATTCTTCGGTACAAAATCAATTTAAAGAAAAACATATATTATTTCTAAAAGTAACGCAATTATCTTCTTTAATATCAAGGTAATGAATTGTTATTCGGACGATTACTTCGTATAAAGTTTGATTTTATTCGATCTGTAAGTGTGAAACTAAGTCATGAAAGTATGTGGACGACCATATATCCAATTGTTCAGGATCTTTTATAAATCGAATTACATCTCTCTTTACAAACTCCATATTTACAGTGTCAATTTTTTGCGATAGTAATTCTCTGAATTCTTTTTCTGAAATTGTTTCCTCTTTCCAGTCGCCGCTATCTTGCGCTCTAGTTAAGAAATGACTGAGATCAAGTTTAATTCCTTTCTTAATATACCATTCCATGTCGTACCAATCACGTCCTTTTACATTAGTTCCCCATTTGCGGAATAGTAGTGCATGCATCTTTCCAGCAAAGAGATCTGGAAGAGTAAAGCACCTAACATAGAAAGCGAAAGGTTGTAAGAGAAGTTTTTCTTCTATTTTAAAATTCAAAGGGGGTTCTGTATCTACCTCGATCTTGATTTTTATGTTAACTTTAGTGTCCAGACCAATTTGAGGAATGACAGTTTCCAGTTTTAACTCTCGCCACAGGGTTTCCGATTTTAGGAACGCTGAATTGATATTATTCTGCTTGACTTTCTGTTTCTCACTGATACTTACATTCATACCTAATGCTGCAAATTCATTTACAATTGCATCTTGGTACTTTTTCAAAGAGAAATCTTGTTCTGATTGTAGCAAGGAGAAATCAAGATCTTCGGAGAAACGATCCAGTTTATGGAATATTCTCAAAGCTGTACCTCCATAAAATGCTGCTTTTTCAAAAAAACCCGAGCGGTAAAGTCCGGCCAGAGCAATCTCCTGCATAATTTTGCGAAGTGCAGATTGTGCTTCTTCTTTGTTTTTAGGTTTGTAACTTTCAAGCCATTCTTTTATCATAATTTCTCCATCATTTTTATTAATATTTCCAAGCTCTCTTTTTTTGGTGCATCTGATAACCAGGTACGCATTTGGGTTGTATCGAAATCTTTTAAATCGGATTGTTCCATTCTTAGATTTTCGAAAACATAATTTTGAGCATTGTTTATGCTTCTCAGTATCACCCCTGGTGTAGTTGCTATTTTATCAGTCAGTGCTTTTTCTGGTGATGCCATGATTACCCTCTGATTCTCCTGAAGTTTTACATTCTTAATTCCAAAAGCATAATATGGAAGTGGAAGATATGAATAACTATATAATCCAATCGAAGTCCGGAAGTCTTTTGAAGGTTTTGTTGTCATCGATGTTACTGCGTATACACGTTCTGGAATTAAGCCGTAATGGGATAAGGCGGTCTCCAACGATAAATAACTTGGACCATAAATATGATTGGCAATTAAACTACTTTCAGGTATTTGCATATTTGCATTTTCCCCGGGAATGTAGATTCCTCTTTTTACAGATTTGATTATTCCCTTGTTTTTCAGTGTTTTAATTTTGTCATCAGGTCGTTTGTATTGGCGCAGTAGGCTGGTCAAAATTTGATGGGTTATAGGCTGTCCTTCAAACGGAAATAATAATTTGCTGAAATCCATGATTAAGATAGTTTTGTGAAATTATAAATAGATACTCGATATTTTATCGAGTATCTATTCGCAAATATACATTATTTATTGTGGTTTTAAAAGTATTTAATCGGTATTTATTCGATTATCTATGCGTAGATATACATATAAATTAAAAAATGGTGTTTTATCAACAAATTAATTATCAATTACTATGCTTGAATATCAGGGTTCTATCGCATCTGACAATAACTTTTTACCTTTATGCCTTTTAAAATCATTCTGTCTATCAAAGGTGACTGCTAAGTAAAATCTATTATGGCTCGAGCTGTATATTTCAAACTTATATTTACGTTAAGCTTGGAAAAACCGGTCAAATTGACCACCCTATTCCAGTGCAAATTGACCACCAGTTTCGGAGCAAACTGACCACCACTTTCCAGTTCAAATTGACCACCCGATTTTGGGGTACAATTGACCATTAAAAACTACTAACTTTTTCATGTTGTTACCACCATACATTCGTTAAAAAAAATACGGATTATAGCAAA
This sequence comes from Flavobacterium sp. DSR3-2, assembly GCF_049896525.1. Lineage (NCBI taxonomy): Bacteria > Pseudomonadati > Bacteroidota > Flavobacteriia > Flavobacteriales > Flavobacteriaceae > Flavobacterium > Flavobacterium sp. DSR3-2. Next base: position 795 of record NZ_JAFCUM010000025.1, on the reverse strand, counting down.
CAAAATAACAGACATGAGTAAAATTAGAAAAGCAATTAAATTTTATTGTAACGGAAGAAGTAAGTTATTCATAAGTAAGTACTTATCTCTTTCTAGAAATACGGTAAAGAAGTATATTTCTTTATTTGAAGTGCTAGGTTTAAGTTTTGAAGTAATTAATGAAAAAACAGATGCTTAGTTAGAACTTTTGTTTTCACACGCTACAGTGGAATCCATTAGTCCCAAATTGCAGAAACTTCATGATTTTTTTCCTAAAATGGAACGGGAACTAAAAAAAGTTGGAGTTACCATACACCATATGTGGGAGCAATATATTGCCGTAAACCCTTATGGCTACAGGAGTTTACAATTTGGACACCACTACAAAACATGGAGCAAACGAGTCAATCCAGTGATGCACATGAATCACAAAGCGGGTGATAAAATGTATGTGGATTCTGCTGGAAAAACACTCTCCATCATTGATAAAGACACGGGAGAAATTAAAGAAGTACAATTTTTTGTAGCCATATTAGGAGCCAGTCAATACACCTATGCCGAAGCTTCTATGAGCCAACAAAAGGAAGATTTTGTTACATCGGTAGAAAATGCTATGCGTTTCTTTGAAGGCACTCCTGCGGCAATTGTTCCGGATAATCTAAAATCTGCAGTGATAAAAAGCAGTCGTTTTGAACCTACAATTAATGAAACCTTGGCTGATTTAGCCGAACATTACCAAACTACTATCTTGCCTGCCAGGGCTTACAAACCAAGAGATAAGTCATTGGTCGAAGGAGCTGTCAAGATATTGTATTG
>NZ_JAFCUM010000024.1:0-8757 GCF_049896525.1 Flavobacterium sp. DSR3-2 | reverse complement strand
CAATACAATATCTTGACAGCTCCTTCGACCAATGACTTATCTCTTGGTTTGTAAGCCCTGGCAGGCAAGATAGTAGTTTGGTAATGTTCGGCTAAATCAGCCAAGGTTTCATTAATTGTGGGTTCAAAACGACTGCTTTTTATCACTGCAGATTTTAAATTATCCGGAACAATTGCCGCAGGAGTGCCTTCAAAGAAACGCATAGCATTTTCTACCGATGTAACAAAATCTTCCTTTTGTTGGCTCATAGAAGCTTCTGCATAGGTATATTGACTGGCTCCCAATATGGCTACAAAAAACTGTACTTCTTTGATTTCTCCCGTGTCTTTATCAATAATGGAGAGTGTTTTTCCAGCATAATCCACATACATTTTACCACCCGATTTGTGGTTAATGTGCATCACTGGATTGACTCGTTTGCTCCATGTTTTGTAGTGGTGTCCAAATTGTAAACTCCTGTAGCCATAAGGGTTTACGGCAATATATTGCTCCCACATATGGTGTACGGTAACTCCAACTCTTTTTAATTCCCGTTCCATTTTAGGAAAAAAATCATGAAGTTTCTGCAATTTGGGACTGATTGATTCCACGGTAGTGTGTGAAAACAAAAGTTCTAACTCAGCATCTGTTTTTTCATTAATTACTTCAAAACTTAATCCTAGCACTTCAAATAAAGAAATATACTTCTTTACTGTATTGCTGGAGAGAGATAAGTACTTACTTATGAATAACTTACTTTTCCCGTTACAGTAGAATTTAATTGCTTTTCTAATTTTAATCATGTCTGTTATTTTGTTTGCCATAATCCGTGTTTTTTTAAACGAATGTATGGTGCTAACAACATGAAAAAGTCAGTAGTTTTTAATGTGCAATTGTACCCCAAAATCGGGTGGTCAATTTGAACTGGAAAGTGGTGGTCACTTTACTCCGAAACTGGTGGTCAATTTGCACTGGAATAGGGTGGTCAATTTGACTGGTTTTTCGACCTTAGGGCGCAGTGCTTGTTTGCTTGGTTACCGTACCCAGTACTTTAGTATGAATAAGTTCAGGGATGCCGTGACCCAAGCAAGGTTCGATGGTTCATATCTGAAATGGATTAGGGGTATCTCTGCAAATAAGCTGCTGATCCTAGATGACTTTGGGTTGATAGCCCTGAACAATGATGCAAGGATTGCCTTGTTGGATATCCTCGAGGATAGATATGGTTTAGGATCAACTATGATTACTTCACAGTTGCCCGTAGACACTTAGTATAACTTCATTGAGGAGCCAACTCTGGCCGACGCCATAATGGACAGATTGTCAGCTTCAGCACACAGAATAGCATTAGCAGGTAAATCTTTGAGAACTAAAAAAAATTATTAACTTTGAAAAACAGCATCTTTACTTAGTGATGATAAAGGACAGTTTGACTGGCGTACTTTGCGCCGGAATAAATGGCGACCTTTAGCGCGGAATGGTGGGGTAATTTCGTGGGAATATCTAATTTGTAAATTCTTTTCAATTTCTTAATGATTATTTATAAAAACAGTTTTAAAACTTGGCTAAATTTGTCCCTCAAATATTTTAGGAATTGGAACAAACAAATGATATTTTCTTATTAGAAAGGCTCAAACAAAATGATCACAAAGCATTTAATCTCATTTATGATATGTATTGGGAGAAGCTGTTTGCTTTCTGCTTTAAACTTACTGGTAGTAAGGATTTTACTAGCGAGATAATACAAATTATTTTTGTTCAACTATGGGAAAAAAGGGATGAGATTGAAATATCTAATCTTAAATCTTATTTATTCCAAAGCGTTAAGTACCAATTTTTTTCTTTTTATAAAAAAGATAAAATTCAGTCAATTACTTTACTAAGTGATATTGAGGATTATTTGATTGATAATATAAATGAAGAACACCCAGAGATACTCAATTCTCTTAAACGGGCCTTAGATAAACTTCCAGACAAACGAAAAGAAATTTTATTATTGAGTAAGTATCAAAATATGTCTGTTCATGAAATTTCGTTGTTGTTGGAAATATCTCCACAAACAGTTAGAAATCAAGTCTCTAAAGCTTTGATTCAGCTTCGTGATATTATGTCAAAAGGTTTTGTTGTATTTATTTACATCAAGTTAACCTTTTAGTAAAGTTGTATGATAGTACATAATTAAGAATTCTATACTTAGGGTAAAGTAAATAATCATAATATGTTTAATCAAAATTTTATTATAAGATTATTAGAAAGATATAATCTAGATCAATCTTCAGAATCAAAAGAAAAAGTTTTAGATGGCTTCTTAAATGATTTATATAAAAAATCCGTCTGGGATGAGAAGGAGTTAGGTAATAAAAAAGAAACCAAAAAAATAATTTTTGATTCAATTAATTCGAAAATAAATAGATCAAGACCTAACTATGGTTGGATTAAGTTTGTCTCAGTTGCTGTTATCCTTATATTATTTAAGTTGTGCTTTCCCTCTGAAAATACCACTAAGCAAATAACATTTGTTACCACTCAAACTATTGATAGCATCATTCTTCCGGATAATTCTAGAATTATATTAAGTCCTCATTCTAAAGTAGCATACGATAGTGATTTCAATGATAAATATAGGGCAGTGTCTTTATTAGAAGGAAATGCATTTTTTAAAGTAACTAAAAATATATTAAAACCTTTTACAGTAACAACTGGGAATATTAAAACTACTGTATTAGGTACCTCTTTTAACATTGATATTCAAAAAGATAAAATAAATGTTGATGTTAAATCAGGAAGAGTACAAGTTGCTTCCCAGTCACAGCATAAAATAATATATCCGAACCAAGGGGTAAGTTATACTATAAATAAACAATCACTTTCAAAAGAAAAGGATATTAGAGTTTTACCATGGTATGAAAAAGATATCCAACTAAGTGAAATTAAAATAAAAGAGTTGGGTATTATTGTTAAAAACCGTTTCGGTTATAATATCCGATACAATGATAGATCTATAGATGATGAGAAAGTGACAATTCATTTATCTAAAAGTGATTCAATAATTCAAATTATCGATAAATTGAAATATATAACTTCTTTAAAATTTAAAATAAATGCCAATGAAATAATAGTTGCTAAATAAAAAAACCGCAATTGCTAGAACAATTGCGGTCTAAATAAAATTAAAGTATTGAAAAAAAAGTAAAATAGAACAACACTAAAAAATTATGCTGAACAAAAATATAAATATTTGTCTAATACTCACACTGTGTTTTAGCTTATTAATCACAAATAAAATGTCTGCGCTAGTATTTAACGAAAATAGTACTGCAAACAGGGTAGCAATTAAAGCAAATAAAGTTACTCTTCAAACAATTTTTAAAAAAATAGAAAATAAAACTAATTACAAATTTAGTTACGGTAACGATATAATAAAAAACGAGTCTAAATATTCTGTTGATTATAAAGACAGCAGCGTCAGTAATATACTTAGTGATCTTTCAAAAAAAGTAAATTTCATTTATAAAATAGATCTTTTAAATGTACTTATTAAAGTACCAACTGTAAATGTCTCACATGCGCAACAAAAGATAGATGGTATTGTTTTAGATGATTCTAAAATGCCTCTAGTAGGAGTTAATGTTATGGAAAAAGGGACTAAAAATGCAGTTATTACCGATGCCTATGGGAACTATTCAATATCAGTTAGTTCAGTCAATCCTATATTAGTTTTCTCTTATGTAGGGTATCAAACGTTGGAAGTTCAAACTGTGGGGAAAAGTAATATAGAGGTTGTATTGCAAAGTGTTCAAAGTCAACTTGATGAAATAGTTATTACTGGTCGTGCAGGAGCTAGTGATCGTAAAAAATTAAATACGAGCTACTCTGTTACAGTTATAAAAGAGAAAGCTCTTCTACTACAAGCTCCTACTAGCGTTACGGAATCTTTAAAATCAGTACCGGGTTTTTGGGTAGAGGCTTCAGGTGGTGAAGCAAGCGGTAATGTAAGAGCGAGAGGGATTCCTGTGGATGGATTTGGATCAATACAACTTCTTGAAGATGGAATTCCTGTACAACATGATCCGGCATTAGGTTATTTAAATGCTGATCAATCATTTCGTTTTGACGAAACTATTGAGTCTATAGAAGTAGTGAGAGGGGGGCCATCATCAGTTTTTTATTCAAATGCACCTGCTGGAGCAGTTAATTACATTCCTCGTACAATTGGAAATAAAGCTGAAGGTATTTTTAAAATGACGCTTGGTACAGGGGAGCTTTATAGAGGTGATTTTTGGGTTGGAACTCCTGTTGGAAATGATTGGAAACTAGCTTTAGGTGGCTTCTTTAGATCAGCATCTGGTGTTCGTGATCCTGGATTCACGGGTAATAAGGGTGGTCAATTTAGGGCTACTTTAGCAAGAGAATGGGAGAAATCATCTTTTAGTTTTGATATTAAAAACATGGATGATTCTGTAATTTTTTATACAGGTATACCAATGACTTTTGATAATAATGGAAAAATAGTTGCTGTAAATGGTTTTAATGGACATACTGGAACTATATCTGGTCCAGAAACGCAATTGTCAGAAATGATACAAAGTGATGGTAGCACATATAAATTTGACAATAGTCTTGGTACTAACGTAAAAAGAACTCAGTTAACCGCGAAATTCAAAACAGATTTAGGAAAAGATTGGATTATGAATAATACATCAAGATATAATGATTCAAGAACTATTCGTAATGGTGTATATCCTAATAGTTTACTAACTGCTGCAGATTTTCTATCCAGCGCAAGTATAAAGAATATGCTTGGGACAGTTCCTGGAGCTACTGCTTTTGAAATGCAGTACGTTACAACAAATGATAAGTTTGATATAGTAAATCAAAATGGAAATGGACTTGTGATGCAAGGAGGATTGAGAGGAATAACAATGCCCTTAAAAGAATTTATGAGTGATACTCGATTTGCTCGTACCTTTAAAACGGGTTTAACTACCCATGACTTTAACATAGGGTATTACTATGCTTATAGTGATGAGGATTTTACAAGATATTCATCTTCAGCTTTACTTGATGTTCAAAATAATGCACGTCTTCTTAATCTTGTTGCCGTAGATGCTTCAGGAAATTCAATCAAAACTGTAACGGATAATGGAATACTTCGTTATGGTTATGAGTGGGAGAATGCACATGGTGAACAATCTACTAATGCAATATATGTTAGTGATGAATGGCAAATTACACAAAAGTTCAGATTAGATGGAGGGTTTAGATGGGAAACTATGAATACACGTGGTGTTGTAGAACAGAAAGGACAAAATGCGAATTTAGGTACTATACCAACATCTAGCATAGTAAAAGGAAATGGAATTTTCAAAAATTATAATGATACCTTCGATTTTACCACTTGGACATTAGGCTTAGATTATCAGTTTTCTAAAAACATCGGATCATTTGCTAGGTATACTTCTGCTGCAAGATTACCAAGTTTAGGAAATTATGTAACGAATGCTGCAGCTACACCTTACATACAAACAATGGAACTGGGTGAAATTGGGTATAAATATAATAGTAAGAAAATAGGCATATATGCAACTGGATTTTGGACAAAGTATAATAACATTGCTTTTACTAATTATGTTTTTGATATTAATTCCAATGTACAAACTACAGAAAATCTTTATGCTGATACAAATACCCTAGGCCTTGAATTTGAAATAGGTTATTATCCTGTAAAATGGTTTGATATTACTGGTACTGCTACTTTTCAAAAAGGCCAATATAAAGGTCTTAAATTTGCTAATAAGGATGGAGTTGTTAATGATTATGATGGTAATAAATTGATTAGAATACCTTCAACAAGTTTTAGAATGGTGCCTGGTTTTAATATCTTTAAAAACGTTCTTCGCATGCAAACTGCCATTGAATATGTAGGAGATCGTTTTGTTGACACAGCAAATTCTGTTGAACTTCCAAGTTATATAAAAATTGATTTCAGTACAAGTACAAAATTAAGTGACAGAGTATCTATATTCGGATATATTGATAACATTAATAATTCTCTTGGATTGACAGAAGGAAACCCCCGTCAAGGCGAAGTACAAAATGAAGCTGCTGGAGCAAGTACTTTTATTGCTAGACCATTAATTGGAAGAAGTTTTAGAATGGCACTTAGGTATACTTTTTAATTATGAGAAGTACATTTATTTTCTTTTATATATCAATAAATATATTGATGTTGTTTCCTGTCGCAGCTCAACAAGGAATACAAAATAAAACAATTATCAATACACCTGATTATGTCTTAAAGGGTGAGTTGACAATTGAAAATTATCAAACTTATGTTGAAGTTCCTTTTGAAGTTCCAATAGATATTAAAAGGCTAACTATTGAAGTAAGTTATTCAGGTAAGGATCAGCGCACCACTATAGATTTAGGGTTAGAAGATCCAAAAAAATTTAGAGGTTGGAGTGGAGGCTCAAAAAATAAAATTACTTTAAGTATGGAAGATGCAACCCCTGGATATTTACCAGGGGAATTGCCTTCTGGTAAATGGAAACTCCTTTTAGGTGTACCAAATATTCGCAAAGGAATTGTTTCTAAATATGAAGCTTCAATTTATCTAGAAAAAAATTCTGCTATCACGGAGTTTTTTGATAAACCAATCAATTCCAAAGAAGGCTGGTATCGTGGAGATCTGCATATGCATACTGGTAACAGTGATGGTAACTGTCTTTCTCAATCTGGACAAAAAATCCCTTGCCCGGTTTATCGAACAGTCGAGGCAGCAGCAGAAAGAGGTTTAGATTTTATAGCAATTACAGAACATAATGCGACCTCTCATGCAAATTCATTAAGAGAATTACAAACTGCATTTGATAAGATGCTACTTGTTGCGGGTCGAGAAATCACTACTTTTTATGGACATGCCAATGTATATGGACCAACTGATTTCATTGATTTTAGAATGAGCGATTCCTCATCTATGCAAGCGAAGAAGTGGATGGATGTAGTTAATAGCAAAGGGGGTATTGTTTCTATCAATCATGCTGGTGTGCCTTCTGGTGAAGCTTGTATGGGTTGTGGATGGCAAATAGAAGATCTACCAAATGGTACTGTAAGTTCTGTAGAAATTATAAACGGCGGTATAATGAAAGTATCCGGTTCAGCAGATAGTCCTTTTCAAGGATGGAAACAATGGTACAAAATGCTGAATTCTGGACAATATGTTACCGCAATTGGGGGAAGTGACAATCACACTGCTGAATCCAAAAAAGAAATTGTAGGAGCAATTGGTTATCCCACAACAGTAATTTTCATGAAAGAACTATCAGTAAAAGGAATGATCGATGGAATTCGTAGTGGTCGTGTCTTTATAGACATAGAAGGTAAAAGCGATAGATTTATTGATATTTTTTCAACAAACGGGAATGAAGAGGCAAAAATGGGGGAGAAGCTTAATATTACCTCAAAAAATGAAATTCAATTAACCGTTTCAGTAGAAGGTGCGCTAGGCGCAAGTATAGAATTTATTGTGGATGGTGCTTTACAATCTGAGATGACTCAGTCAATAAAAAAGAATAAAGAAATTGTAAAAATTGATTGGCAGTATGTACCTGGTTCAAAATGGATACATGTTAAGATTCGAGATGAAAATGGGAAACTAATCCTTGTTAGTAATCCTATTTATTTAGTGAAAAATTAAAACTACTCAGCAGGTATTGATTGTTCAGAAGTAATGTTTTGATTACTTGTATAGATTGTCTTTTTGATTGATTGAGAAATTTAGACTTTTTTTTAGTGATTTAAAGGAATTAAGTAACTGTATAACTTTAAGATGATTGGTTAAAATTTGAGGCTATCCGAAAAGTACTTTTCAGATAGCCTTTTTTTATAATAGGATTCTTAAATCTCTCGATTATATTAGTTTAGATTATACCATTTATAACTGACCTTGATTATGTCACTATTGAATGGTAGTATGCTGTACCCATTTTTCAGACAGAAATCTCAACGATTTAAGATAGGTTTTTAGTTTGATATTCTATGATCGTGGTTAAAATCGGAGATAACTTTTGGCTATTTTAAAAAGCCAAAAAAAGTTATTCTGATTTTATGCCACTTCTTTTTTGTAATAATTATTATAAGGCGTTCCATAATCTAGTGACTGATGAATTCGCCGTGTATTATAAAATTCAAAATAATCTTTGAGTCCTTTATAAAGGCTGATTCCGTCAGTATATGCTTGTAAATATACATTCTCGTATTTGACTGTCCTCCATAATCTTTCTATAAAAATCTTGTCAATAGCTCGTCCTTTACCGTCCATAGAAATTTTTATTCCATTGTTTAATAGTACATTGGTGTGAACCTCACTGGTGTATTGACTTCCTTGATCTGTATTGAAAATTTCAGGCACACCATACTTTTGTATGGTTTCTTGCAAAATATCGGCACACCAATTGGCACTCATTGTATTGCTTACACTCCAGTTCAAAACAAATCTTGTATGCAAATCAATAATCGCAGTCAAATACATAAATCCTTTTGCCATAGGAATATAGGTAATATCTGTTGCCCACACCTGATTTTTATGGCTAATCTTCAAACCTTTGAGTAAATAAGGGTATTTCTTATGTTCTTTAGTACTCATTGTTGTTTTAGGTTCTCTATAAATGGTTTGCCAATTGATGATTTGCATCAATCGTTTTACCCGTTTGCGATTCACTTTAAAACCTAAATCCTTGAGCCAGAACGTCAGTTTCCTGCAGCCATAAAATGGAGTAT
>NZ_JAFCUM010000023.1:0-14350 GCF_049896525.1 Flavobacterium sp. DSR3-2 | reverse complement strand
AAGTCATTCTCCAAAGTCAGCTGACCGATTCGAGCATAGAGTTTCTCTGTTGGAATTTCATCTTTGGCAACGACCGTTTTTTCTGCAGAAAAAACCGCAGAAAGATTCCGTATGGCTTCCGCCTTCCACATTGAAATTTGATTGGGCAGCAACTCGTATTTTTTTGCTAATACCTCGATGGTATCTTTCTCTTTTAAGGCTTCCAAAACAAATTTGGCTTTGAAGTCTTTTCCGAAGGTTCTTCTTGTTCTTGACATATTAGTGCTAATTTAAGGTTTTTATTCCTATCTAAATTAGTCGGAATATATTGTCCGAATTTTTGGGGTCAGCATAATAGTTTTAAAAGCGGCTAAAACATTTCATCCATTTTTTGAAACAGATGTCGGTTTCCATACGAATGACCACATGGAATTGCGCTCCGTTTTCGGTTTTGAATTGTCCAGATACTTTTGCTTCACTTTCACATTTCGGATTGCTCTTTCAGAAGCATTGTAGTCTGGGGTGACTTCGTCATGGAATAAAAAAGTAAAAACAATTCCTTGTACTTACGTATCCGCTTATGGAACGCGCAAAGATCTTTTCTATTTTTGGGAACAGAAGTTAATAGCAAAACGGACATTCGTTCAATAATTTTGTCTCTTTGAAGTATTGGATTGAGGTATAGAATTGGGGTTAAATTCTGCTTAAGTTATATTGCTTCGTATAGCAATTCCTTGAAGTTTATAGCCCATTGCGATTCATAACTTCTTCAAAAAAACTAGTTTCCGAAGTAAGTGAGGGATGCATATCTGATGCGTTTTACATTTTATTTGAAAACAACTCTGCCAGCAATCGTGAACGAGTATGGAGTTTATAAAGCCGCTTGGGAAATTTCTATCTATAGTAGCAGTTCCTCTGTTGTTTGATAATGCAATATAATAAGCGACTTGGCTTTAGAAAGTCCAGAACCATCCCTTTTTTCCATTGACTTTAGCACCTGTTTCATCACCGTCAACGACTTTTTCATTTTCTATTTTTTGAGCAATCAACTCATAGGCAGGTTGGGCTTTTTGGGCAAAGCCTTTCAGTAAGGTACAAAGAGTACCTTGTGAGATTTTTAGATTACAAACATCACTGAAAAACTCGCTCATTCTCTCAAAAGGCTAGTATTGTCTAGTGTGCAGGTAAGCAATTGTAGCTTGAAAATTAGATCCGTAACTGATAGGCGAGTTAACTCCATTGGGAAATAAAGCTTTGGTATGATGTCCACAATCGCAAGCTTTTTTAAATATACGGTGCTTGGTGAATTCAGCAATAATCGGTGGTATATCAACAACTTGTCTGCGCAGCATAAATGTTGCCGGTTCATCAGACAAATCATCGCCACAATGGTTGCAGAATCCTGGTTTATGTTCAATAACGACATCTGGGTTTGCAATCATTTCCAAGGGACTACCTTCGTGTCCTGGTTGTCCACCTGCTTTTTTGCCTTGATTGGCACGAAGACTTTTGGTTTTTAAAGGCCTATTTTACTCAAGGATTATTTTAATTTTGGTTTTCGTGATGTGCTTCGCAGTTCATCTTTTGATGGTGAAACTAAACTATTACGGCTATTTTTACGATGCGTTAAGTCGTCGATTTCATCAAGTAATTTTTCAACTAATGATTCTAATCGGATAACTTTAGCCTCTAATTCAGCAATACGTTTTTTGTCGGAGTTCAATTTCTATTTGTTTGATACAAAGGAAACAAACGCTCCTATAAAGCAAAGAAAACCAAACGAATAGTTGTCAATTAGTAATCAACAATTGTTCACAATAAAGCTGTTTTTCTTAAAACAGAAAGCCAAAATTGTTCATAACTATGTTTTTTAGAACAGGCTGAATAGTTACAAAATTTCTTTTGAATTAGCAAGTCCGATTCCAACTGTTGGAATTGAAGTTCTTTTTCTTCTAATTTATTTTGTATATTATGATTTTGAACATACAACTCTAATAAAGATCGGATTTGAAACACTGCAAAATCAAAGCTTTTATTTGTTCTGGAGAGAGTTCTCCTGGTTTTACATTTATTATAGAGAAAGTCCCTATCACACTGTTTTTACTGATTAATGGAAACCCAGAAAAAAATGCCTGAGGTCATTCAATTGAGTTTGAATTATCCAGCTCATGGTTTGGGTCTCTGTTTAAATCCGGAATGATATCCTTTTTTTATTTTTAATAACAGCCTCAGTCAAAACCAACACATCATCCAAGAACATTATAAAATCATCCTCAGCAGCAGCTTTAACAGTCTGACTATTAGCATCACCAAAAGATACAAATGCATGTGAAACCTCACATATATCGGAAGCAAATACTAAAATAGCTTCGAATTCTTGCTGAAAATTTATTTTTTAAAAAGCCAATTTTTGATTTGATATTCATTTCTGATAAAGGCATAAACAACTAATATAATTAATTTGTAATAATGATTAAGTTCGAAAAACGCAAAATAACGTTTATTTTGATAGTAAATAAACGTTGCTGAAAAATTATTAAATCAAGACAAATAGGAATTCAAAAAAAACAGCCACAAGAAGATTCTTGTAGCTTTTTTTTATTTAAATTAATTCTTTGCACGAGGGTAAGCAATACTAAACTTAAACCTCATCGTTCATTTTAAAGAATTATATAAAAATCTGTAAATCAGTTATTAAATCCTAATAATGCTTTTTTTTAATTTATTGTTTGTTGTCTCACAGACTCCGATTCCAGCAGAACTATTCTCCAAAGTTTAATATATATTAGGCTGTTCGTAAGTTAGCATGTCCAATCATCAGGCATTTTTTTATTCTAGACTCCCGGATTACAGTGCAATAAAACAACTTTTTTATTTAACAAAATAAGATTTTTATAGTAACTCTTGATCTAAAAAGAAAACCGTTCATCAATTTAAATTGAGGTAATAATAAATTCACTGCGCCTATTCGCTTTATGCTCTTCTTCTGTACATTCAATATTGTCAGCACATTTATTTGTTAACTGTATTTCACCATATCCCTTTCCTGTCAGACGTGAAGGATTAACTTCATGTTGAACCAGCCAAGCTATTGTTGATTGTGCTCTTTTTTCTGATAATATGTTATTATATTTATCAGACTGTCGGCTGTCCGTGTGGGATCGCACATCAATTTTTATTGTTGGATATTCTTTCATGATATTCATGATAATTGCTAAATCTGCTTCTACATCTGCCCGAATATCGTACTTATCAAAAGCAAAGTAGATTTTATTAATAGTAAATACTTTTGCTAAATCATCACCTTCTTTGATTTTTTGTATAGTTTTTTCAAGTCTTATAGGTAAAAAAATTTCTTTTGTTTGATTAGTCGTAAAAGCCGAAATTTCATACGTATCATAATCTCGCTTTTCCGCCTTAATATAATATCGTGAGTTACAATCTAACATTCCGAATCTAAATTTTCCGTTTAAATCGGTAACCACCTCTCCTACGATGTTGAAGCTAATATCTGAAAGTAGCACTTTAGCATTACCAAGAGGAGCACCCGTAAAGTGATCCATTAATAATCCAAAAAGAGATTGCTCACAATTATATTCTATTTTTTTAATTTCATCAAATTGATATATATCATCGTTTCCTAAACCACCATCACGGTTTGAAGAAACAAATCCTTTTTCATCTATATTATTAATTATAAATCCAAAATCATCTTTTGAACTATTTATAGGCTCTCCAACATTCAAAATATCATCAAACCTATGATTTTTTTCGACCTTAGTTACAAAAACATCCAGCCCTCCAAGGCCAGGATGACCATCAGATGAAAAATATAATTCATTTTCACTCGTGATGAATGGAAAACTTTCTCTTCCTTCCGTATTAATTACGTTCCCTAAGTTTATTGGCTTTCCATAAGTTCCATCTAGTTCTATTGAAACCTTAAATAAATCCGAATTGCCAATTGTGCCAGGCATATCAGAGGCAAAGTATAATGTTTTCTCATCTGGACTTAAAGCTGGATGAGCCACACTATATTGATCACTATTAAAAGGCAATTCGATTATGTTTTTCCATTTCCCTCTTTCTAAAGAGGCCTTATATAATTTTAAAAGAGTGATTTTATTTTTATCTTTTCCTTTTCTACCGTTATTAAAATTATTACGTGTAAAATAAATTGTCTTACAATCTTTTGTAAATACAGGTGTCGATTCGTTGTATTTCGTACTTAGTTTTTTTTCAAACCTCTTTGGAAAGGAAAAGTTTCCATCTAACTCTAAAATAGAAGAATACAGATTAGTGAAACTTTCACCTGTCCAAGAATGTTTTGTATTTCCTAAAACACTAGAATTTCTCGCTGAAGCAAATACAATTTTATTTTTATAAAATGTTGTCCCATAATCTGATTTTTCAGAATTTATGCTTGTATTTTGCATTAAGTATCTACCAGAGTTTTTCTCTATATCTAATAAGTAGGCCTTTTGAGCAAGCAGTAATTTAGCTCTTATTTCATTACCACTATTTTCATTAAAGACAGAAAGTATTTCATCGGCTCTTTTATAATCCTCTATTCCTTTTAATGATTGCCCGTATCTATAATAGTATTCGGGTTCTAAATCTTTGGTTAATTTGAAAAGTTCAAAATACCATTGTGCCGCTTTTTGTAAATCAGCTTTGAAATAGTAGGAATTAGCCAATTTTTGCAACATATCTATGGACTTATAACCACTATTAAACACACTTTCATAGGTTTTAATTGCGTCAACATAGGCAAATTTATCGTATTCTCTATCAGCTTTACCTATTTTTGACTGTTGCGAATAGATATTGATTGAAATGATTAGGAATATAATCCCTACTATTTTATTTTTCATAGTTGTATTTTAAAAAAATCTAGGCGAAACTATATAATCAGTATTTTTGAAAAACTCAAATCTTAAAAATATTTCATGTGAGCCCGAATTATAATTTGCCAATTTAGTAGTTTCTAAATCGTAACCGTAACCTACATAAATACCCTTTGAAATTTGAAATCCAGCCATCGCACTTACAGCAGCACTCCACCGCCAAGCAGCCCCTATTGTAAACTTATCATTAATAAGAAAATTACCTGACACATCTAGTTGTAGCGGTGCACCATCGATCATTTTAGTCATGAATGCAGGCTTAAATTTAAGATTTGATGATAAATCTACTACATAACCTCCTATGAAATAAAAGTTCATATACTCCTTGTCAATCTTAATTGAATTAAAATCATAACTGTTATTTTGAAAAAAATTAGGTATAGATGCCCCTAAATATAGGTTCTCAGAGTAATAATAAAGTCCCGCACCAATATTAGAAGATAAAGAATTCTCTATATTTTGCAATACTAAGTCATTAAAATCTTTTGAATTCAATTTAGTCGGGTCTATATCAAATAAATTTAAAGTACCCTTAACTCCAAATGATAACTTATAATTTTCGGAAGTTTGAATAGTGTACGACACATCTGCACTTACACTACTTTCGACTATTGGCCCTATTTTATCAGTTAAAAAAGATAGTCCTCCTCCAATTTGTTTACCTAATGGAGTGTTTATTGCTAATGAATTTGTTTCAGGTGCCCCATCCAAACCTACCCATTGTGTTCTATGTAATCCAAAAATACTAAGTACACCTCTCGAGCCCGCATATGCAGGATTAATAGACATTGGGTTGTACATGTATTGTGTATACTGGGCTGCTTGCTGAGAATAGCTAAAAAACCCAGATAAAAACAAAACAAAATGTAATTTTTTTATTTTCATACTATTTAATGTATTAACATATTTAAGAACCTCCATAGATATTAAATTTATTTTTTAATTATTTATTTAAATATAAATACCCTGTTTTGCTCATACCATAACCATTTTTATCATTATATTTCAAAAAATAGTAGTAAACGCCAATTGGAAGTGCCTCATTAGGATTTATAGTAAGACGTCCTTCAGAAAAACCTTTAAAAGCGATGTCACCATTATTATATCCAACTGACGAATAAACCAATACCCCCCAACGATTGTATATTTCTACACTATTATCAGTATAACAATCCAATCCGCTAATAAATAAAAAATCGTTTTCACCATCATTATTAGGTGTAATAGCATTAAATACTTGTACCGTACTACACATAGACATTTCTACTACAGTAGGTTCATCGCCATTTACATCCTCAGGATCCGACAAATCTTGAACAATGATTCCTGTTGGACTTGTGCCATACACTATAGCTTGATTAGTAATATTTCCAATTTTTAAATCCTCGGATGTAATTGTATAGATCGCTGTAAAAGATATAGAATCACTTTCTCCAGGCGAAAGTGATATAGGATTTCCTGTTAGTGTTATAGCAGGCATTGCATCTACTAAAAAAACATCTACTAAAGGCACTAATCCAGTATTTATTATAGTAAAATTATACTGTATGGTCTCTCCAACTTGAGTAAAGCCATCATTATTACTATCATTGAAAATTGCTGTTTTTATTAAAGCTACGGTTGGCAACGATACTATTTCTATAGTAATCGTAACCGTGGCCGCATCACAATTAGCTGGATTCAAAACTTCACAAATGGTGTAATCAACCGTGTACGTTCCTACTGCTGTATTGGGAAGTACCGTAACACTCCCATCAGTATTTACTGTTAAAGGTCCTTCGGGTGTAGAAGTTAAGACAACATCCGACGGGTTTAATGCAACTCCGTTTAAAGTATCATTTGAATACACATTGATTCCGGAATCACCGCCAGTACTCCCGTTTATTAAAGTACTGCTCGTGTCTTCCAATGCTTTTATCTCGGCAGCCATAACGGTAATCGTAACCGTGGCCGTATCACAATTAGCTGGATTCAAAACTTCACAAATGGTGTAATCAACCGTGTACGTTCCCGCTGCAGTATTGGGAAGCACCGTAACACTCCCATCAGTATTTACTGTTAAAGGTCCTTTGGATGTTGAAGTTAAGACAACATCCGACGGGTTTAATGCAACTCCGTTTAAAGTGTCATTTGAATACACATTGATTCCGGTATCGCCGCCAATACTTCCATTAATTAAAGTACTGTTCGTGTCTTCCAATGCTTTTATCTCGGCAGCCATAACGGTAATCGTAACCGTGGCCGTATCACAATTGCTTGGATTCAAAACTTCGCAAATGGTGTAATCAACCGTGTAAGTTCCCGCTGCAGTATTGGGAAGCACCGTAACACTCCCATCAGTATTTACTGTTAAAGGTCCTTTACGAGTAGAAGTTAAGACAACATCCGACGGGTTTAATGCAACTCCGTTTAAAGTGTCATTTGAATACACATTGATTCCGGTATCACCACCAGTACTCCCGTTTATTAAAGTACTGCTCATGTCTTCCAATGCTTTTATCTCGGCAGCCATAACGGTAATCGTACCCGTGGCCGTAGCACAATTGCTTGGATTCAAAACTTCACAAATGGTGTAATCAACCGTGTACGTTCCTGCTGCTGTATTGGGAAGCACCGTAACACTTCCATCAGTATTTACTGTTAAAGGTCCTTTGGATGTTGAAGTTAAGACAACATCCGACGGGTTTAATGCAACTCCGTTCAAAGTATCATTTGAATACACATTGATTCCAGTATCACCACCAGTACTCCCGTTTATTAAAGTACTGCTCGTGTCGTCCAATGCTTTTATCTCGGCAGCCATAACGGTAATCGTAACCGTGGCCGTAGCACAATTGCTTGGATTCAAAACTTCACAAATGGTGTAATCAACCGTGTACGTTCCTGCTGCAGTATTGGGAAGCACCGTAACACTCCCATCAGTATTTACTGTTAAAGGTCCTTTACGAGTAGAAGTCAAGAAAACGTCCGATGGTAAAAATAGAACCCTATTCAAAGTATCATTAAAAAATACGTCAATACCCGAATCACCTCCATTAATTCCATTAATTGGAATACTATTAGTATCTGCTTCAGCAAAAATTTCATGAATTGGTACAATTATAGCCGTATCAGTGTTATTAGCTTCAAAAGGATCAATTTCTATTCCTGTAACGCTGGCAACATTACTATAATCCCCGCTTGGATTAACGGTAACATAAATTGATAATGAAGCATTTTCTCCATCAGATAAATCTTCTACCTCCCATTTTGGAGTAGTCCAAATTCCTTTACTGGGTACTGCCCTTACAAATTTATATCCCGATGGAATGTTGTCAGTTACAGATACTTCAGATGCATCATAAGGGCCTCTATTACGTACCGTTATTGTAAAAACAATTTCTTCACCCACATAAGGCGTATAATAATTGGCAATTTTTTCAATAACGAGATCGGCAGTCAATAAATTAATAGTGACAGTTTTAGATGTAACACAATTACTAGTATTTAAAAAACGACTATAAATTGTATAATTACCATGTTCCAAATTTGAAAAAGTTGGAAGTTTTTGAAAATTAATTCCATCAATACTATATTGATAATTGTCTCCCAATGGCGATTTTACTGTAATCGAACCTTTTTTTACAGAATTTTGGTCCTCTACAATAAGTTGTAGAGCAAGAGGGGACAATTCAAATGTTACATCATCAATCGCCAAATCATTTCCAACACCTCCAGTATTATTATTTTGTAAAACAAGGTCTATAGAATTTTCAGAAGCCACAAACTTCAATTCATACTTTTTCCATCCTGCAGCAGAAATATTACCTGTTGAAAATTCTTTTAAAATAATTTGGTTAGAGGAGTTGACTGCATTAAATTTAACATTCGGATTAACTGGAGACATTGAAGTGATAGGAGCAATCCATGCTGAAAAACTATATGTTGCTCCAAGAATAAGACCGGTAAACCGCTTTCTGAAAAATTCATCTTGTCCATGACTGGCATTAACAGCAAGCATTCTTCCATTTACATCATTTAAAGTATGGTCAGATAACTTATTTGCTATTCCCAAATTATCCCAATCTGAATTAATTTCACTTACTACGGAATAATATCCCTCCGAAACATTAGCTGATTTTTCTATAGCATGATAAGAAGTCTGCCCAACTAATGCCGCTCCATACGTTGTTGGGCTTCCAATCCCAAAATTCTCACTGTACACTACTGAACAATCTGCTGTCATTTCAAAAGGGATGACTAATCCATTTTGAAAAACGGCATGAACTGTTTCTCCAGCTTCGACTGAAAGCGTGCCAGTACGATTACCTATCGAACTCGTAGAATTAGATGTTGGATCATAGATTGAAATTGAATGCAAGTCCCAACTAGATGGAATTATTTCTGTTAAAGCATAGGTTCCTGGTGCTACTGCCAACATATAGGAATTCCCATTAGAAGGAGACAAACGGACTCGCTCATCGTCAATCCAAAATATGTTGCTACCACTACTTGAACGAGTGAAAATATTACTTTGTAAAGATGTTGCAAGAGTAGGTATTGACCACAATTGACCACCAATACCGCCTGTCACGATGCGTAAATTTCTGGATTGTTGCTCAGAGGAAGACCATAAGCTACCTGAAATCCATTTATGAACAAATCCTTCTGTAGTACTGCCAGTTAAGGAACAATTAACAAAAATTGCACCCTCACCATCAACTGCCACGTCATAGATAAGTTTTGAATTTTGAGGTGTACCTAGAGGTTTTTCTGTCCCTGTACTAGCAATTGAATAAATAGTATTATCTTTTCTTGAAACAATTATCTCGTGAGTTAATGGATTGCCATCAATTCTAACATTAGTGGCACTAACGCCCACCTGATTCCAAATAGAGCTAATTCCACTGTATTTAAAAATTTTACCACTAACTGTCGTTATATATGGTTCACCACTCCAAGTACTGGCAATATCTAATGCACTGCTCCCATCATGATTTGAAATAAAAGAACTTAATGGTGTCACAGTCGTACCATCAAAAGAACGGACTAAACCTCTATCCGTCGTATAAAAACAAGTACCCATTGGACCTCCATCTACAGCATTGATAACATCAGTGCCGACTGATACTTTTCCCCATATTGCGCTCCCTAAATCCCTATAAAAAAGGACTCCGGAAGTACTCACAGCCCATAGCCTACCGTTTTGTGAACTCCCCAGATCTTTTATATCAATTTGTGCGGGATTATCGTTTAGTGCAAATGAAGGAATACCACTAGTTCCTGTAAAAGAAAAATCTAAACTTGAAGATTCATCCAAGGTTTTAACATGAACATAAATATAACCTTTATCTCCTGTATTTATTTTATCAGAACGAAAAGAAGTTTGAGCATAACACGAAAATGTCAAAATTAAAAACAAAAAAGTTAGTACTAAGTAAGATTTTCTATCTATTATAATCATTTTATAGGGTATGAAAATATTGTTTTTTTTATCTTGTTATTTTCTGTAAAAGAGCAAATTAACTGACCATTAACGACTAAAACTAGATGATTTTTAAAAGGACTTTCATCCTCATCTATTATAAAAAACTTTACTCCGTTCTCAAAGGACCTTCTTGAGCAAAAAATGGCAGGCTTGAAGGCATAGTTAAAAGAAGTAATTTTTACTATTGTTTGATATTGATAGCTCAACAAACTGTGCTTTGTGAACGAAATTAAATTCAACAAACAGAGACACGGAAATACTTTAAATATATTGTCATAACTCCCTTAACTAATTTTTTTTTTACTTGTATGCTTACAAGCCCAAAAACTGATTTAATACTCACTTTCATATTATCCTCTCACCGTCTTTAAAATTAATTTTGAGGGAAGAAATAAATAGCATAACCGGAATATTGGTATTTAACTTTTTATCCAAAGCCAACTACGTGCTCCAACCACTTAGTTTAAAGCCCAAAATAATTGTCTTTTTGTTAGTGCAAAATTTTATCAGAACAGAGTACTGAACTTTATTTAGTCTTAGCTAAAAACTACTTTTTTTAAATGACACTCCTTAGCTATACAGTATTTTATAATGCATCAGTACACAAAAAAAAAACACTAAAAAGTAATAAAACTACTCTATTATTATGTTGTGCAATAGTACAGAATATAATTATTAAACTTTAATCCGACATGTCTAAAATCTTACAAAGTTCATTTATCAGTTAAGATTTACGTAAATCAGTGACTAAATAGCTTAAATATTACAGCTTAAAATAAAAAGAATCGATAAATATAAAAAGACAACAATAGTAAGACGATACGAATTAAATATTATTTTATACCAAACGCATGCATTATATGGTGGACATGCTAACTTTACCCGCATAAAAAGTTAAGAATAAAAACCTTAATTTTAAATAATGAAACAAGTCCGTAAAATTTATGACCGCGCTTTTAAAGATAAAGCCGTTCAATTGAGTTATGAGAGACATAACATCTCAGAATTGGCCAGAGAATTAGGAGTTACAGCTCCACATTTTTTCAGCGGGATTAATTTCTAAAGAATATGGTGGCAGAAAAACCAAAACAATATTTTCAGGAATGATTAATCTTTTAGCCTTATGAAACCTTCCAATATCCAGCACCATTATTTTGAGTTCTTTCGGATTTTCTTTTGAGAAATTATTTAGAAAAACTTGAAAATTATCGGCGTTGCAATGCGGGAGTATTAATTGAAAATGGGCGCCAGTTATGGGCGAAAAAGCTCCAGATAGCCAAGTTGATTTAAAAACTTGTTGGAAAGTACAAATCGGTTTAACACTAATAGCAGTAACAGATTTTCCATTTCGAGTAAACAAACCAAAACGTGATTACTCATTCTTTATTTTAACTTTGGTTTGCGCGATTGCTTCGCAGTTCATCTTGAAAATATAAGTTTACAGAGTTAAAACCACCCGCTGCATTTAGTGCTATTTTTTGACAGATTCGTCCGAAGTCTTTTTAAAAGAGATCTCCTGATCTTCGTCTTTTTTGACATGACTTTTGCGGGCTACTTTTACACTTGATTTAAAATTTCTGACGCAGTAATAAAGCAAGGTGTTGTAATTAAAAGTCTTTCTTGATTCTTTTTCAATCCAATCCTTAAGCTCAACATAGCCTTGAAGTCCATTTTGAGGGTCGTTGAGTTTTGCTTCCAACATATTGTGTTCAATAGCATTAAAAGCCGATGGCTTAAAACCTGTTTTTTGATGCTTCATCAAACCCTCAATTCCAGCATTAAGGTATAATGTTCTCCAGTTCTGAACGCTATTAGGGTCAACCCCCGTTAATTTAGCAACCTCACGTTTAGAAATCCCTCCTTTTTCGTTTTGCTTCAAAATCAGCAGAACCCTCAAACGTTGACTAATAAATGGAATAGATTGTTTCAGCAGATTTTTTATTTCTTTTTCGGTCTCCTTAATAACCAAAATTTTTGCATGTGCCATAATTACTGTTATAATATAGTCCAAATGTAATATAAAAAAACCAATTGTCAAAATTGGTCTATATTATATCTTTGTTTGGTTTTAACTGTTCAATATATTTTTGCGGGGAAATACTAACTATTTTTTTAAAGTTGATGAGAAAAGGGTTGTAAGAAGTAAATCCAACTTCTTTTGCCAAAGTATCTAACGTATGCTTATCTAAATAATTAGATTCCATTAATCGCATTGAATACTTAATTCGAATGTTATTTTGAAATTCGGAATAAGAAATTTTCGAATGATATTTAAACAAATAGACCAGATGACTTTTGGGAATCTTTAATTTTTTTGCCAAATCGAAGAGTTTAAAATTGGAATCTTTAAGTAGTTTTACTTCACTTAAAAAATTTTCAATTTCATCGATATAACAGTCTAATTTTTCGTCAACTTTAACTTTAACTTTACGGTCTTGGATTGAATTCAAATTGGAACTAGGTTCCCTTATCCATGAAGTGTCTAATTCAATATTCAAAAATTTTTCATCTTTACTTATAGTATTAATAACCCTCAAACCATAAAGAATTTCTGGTGAAACTAGGATTTTAAAAAAAATCGCACACCAGACTATTGCAGTAAGCCATTGAAAGTGATCACCAATAATATGAATATGTTTCTGGGAATATTCTATATGAATTGCAATGAAAAGTCGGATTGTATTAATGACTTGCATACTGAAGAGAAAAAGGGTCCAGTTTTTTAATAGACGATTATCATTATTGCCATTCATTAAAACTGCATTTTTTTTCCAAATATTTTTATTTAGAATTTGGAATGCCAAAAAAAAGTAAATTAGACTATAAATCACTAAAATTGAATAAAACAGATAAAAATGGTAAACAGAATCACGTTTTGTATTACTGATTATCAAGATATTTACTCCTGAAAACAACAATGGAAAAACAAAATGAATGAGATCTTTTTTTATAAAAAACCCTTTCTCATCTGTAATCAGATTTTTAAAATACAAATAAAAACTTGGAATGATTACAATTAAAAATTTATTAAAATAAAGATGATACTCTCCAATAGTATTTAATAATCCCAAATAAGTAAACCCATTCAGCAAAAAACGAATAGAAATCAATATAAAAATAAAGATTAAATACAAGTTTATTGTTCTATTAAATCTATAGTGAATAAGGATTATAATAAGAGTTAAAAAACAAAAAAAAGCGGTAATTAAAAAAAGTAAATGGACTAACATACAACTAGAATTTTTTATGCTTAAAAAAAAGTAACCCAAAATAACGATAACAGTATTTTAACAAAACGATTCAAAGTGAATCGTTGATTATAATCAGGCTTTGCGGTCTATCATTAAGGATGATGCAGCTTAAAAAAATTCTATTTTTTTATTAAACTTTGTAGCAAATCAAACTCCGTAAAATCATATAATTGATTAAAAAAATAAAATAAAACAGATAACAACCCCAAAATGATTAATTCAATCAGAGTGATGATGTTGTTGAAAAAAGGTATGGATCAAATCCACTAAAATTGATCAAATAGAAATTACAAAACATAATAATCCGGATCCCTATTATAAATATTGGAACGCAAGCATCCATAGTATTAAATGTATTTGAATTAAACAATAGAAACTGATAAAATAATAGTTTTACTTACAGGTAGTTTGTAAGTCGTTTTTGACGATAAACTGCGTAAGTTTGAAATTATTTTTCCCGTAGCCTCGGGAATCAAATTATATCGTGAACTAGAAAATTAGTACTAAAATACGCAAACAGACGTTTTAAATAGTTGTACCAAGCGACTTTTTACTGATTTAATTAACTAGATTCAACTAATTAATGCAACTTTTAGGGGGGAGATAAAGACATTTTTTCAAAAGAACGGACTTTTAAAAAGCCCTCTCTCTCGAATGGAATAAATGTTCTTTATTTGCTCCTGACCAAAGTTGTAAATAATGAGCCACTTAACCAGCGAACAAAGATACACAATCGGTGTATTATT
>NZ_JAFCUM010000022.1:0-19477 GCF_049896525.1 Flavobacterium sp. DSR3-2 | reverse complement strand
GTTCCCAACTTTTTCAACAAGCCGTTGGAACGGAATTTTGTACTCGAAAAATAACCAACATATAACCCTCTTAAAAGTTGTGAATAACTTTATGATGCTTTACATAGGAGTAGCTGTTATGGGTTGCTTTTTTGTTTATTAAACTATTCGCCCCATAAATGATAAACAGTAAATTCTTTTCGGTTTAAATTTATTATTACAAATCCATTTTTGTTTGTTTCCCTTTCGTTTCCTGGTTCTACTGCTATCCAACCCGTTTTGAAAACAAAAACATAATTTTCGGTAAAGTCAGCTTTATTTAAAAAAGTTTCTAAAAGGCGATATGAATAATCTTTGTCATTATAATTTGTGAATGGTTTAATAGATTTCCTTTTATAAACTAAACTATCAGTAAGTTGATAACCATTCTTTATCGCGAAGTCAAGAATTTCTTTTGTTGAGAAAACGTTTGCGCTATTACTTTTCCAATGAAATTCGCTATTTCCACCCCAAGGCCCTTGGTCGTTTATTTTTGACTCAATTGAGCCATTTTGGTAATTTGTCCAAAAACCCGCAGGAGTCGTTTTGAGCAAGCAGTTTTCAAAAAAAATAAGGTCAAAATTGTTAAAATCGCTTTTATTTTAGTTTCAAAGTTGTCTTTTAATTATGTAAATATTTTCTTTTAAGGTAACCCATAATGTCTCGCTACTACAGCGGGTTTGGGACTAAATTAAGTTTTATTTCCGGTTTAAAACTAATTTTCCAAAATCAAGACAAATTTTAAAGTAAGCCTAAAACCCAAATCTGGCTAAACCCCTGTCGTAGGCAGTGCTTGATTTTTTTTCGGTTATAAATTTACAAGGTTTTTATGCTCTTAAATATTTTATATTGTGATTCTACAACAGATTGATTTATACCATGAGCTGCTTTTGGTAACAAATAATATTCTTTTTTAGGTGCTTTAATTGTATCGAAATATTTTTTTGAATTTTCTTTTGGTGTCAAAATATCTTCATTACCTTGTATTAAATATACAGGAATTTTAAAATCTAAATTATCTTTCATTAAGTCAATGTTTGCAGTCATTGATTGTACTCCCAATTTGTCATCGCCAACAAAATTTACAAACGAGTAATCGTCTCCATCTTCTCTGTTTTTATTATCTATGTCGTTATCGTAAGTAGGAGAAAGTTGAAACCAATTCTCTGGAGCAGGTGTTGAATTTGCTCTTTCATATTTTTTTGCAATTCTAAATAGCAAGCCTACATTTTTTGCTCTGCTATAAGGGGGTTTACCTATAAAATTTAATATTTCCAGAGCTTCTTTGTCATTTCTGCCCTCGGCCATTTTATAAATTTTAGTGTAAGCTTTTATATCAATAGTAGGATTAACAATTTGAGAATGGCCAACATAAGCATAAAAAAGGTCTGGTCGTTTTGTAGCTATTTTTACTCCAAGTACTGAACCCCAAGATGTACCAGAAAGTATCATTTTTTGTTTTCCTAAATATTTCAAAAGATATTTTGACACCTCAACTCCATCGCTAGTCATTTGTTCAAGTGTTAAAGGATTTGCTTTTAAATATTCTGGAGTTAATTCCTCAGGAGGCGCGTTGCGTCCATAAGTTCTTCCAGTTCCTCGTTGATCCCATTGAACCAGAATAAAATCTTTTTCTAAATCTTTATATAAAACGTCTGTGTAAGGGCTTATTGGGCTACCTGGTCCTCCGTGAA
Organism: Flavobacterium sp. DSR3-2; assembly: GCF_049896525.1. Classification (NCBI taxonomy): domain Bacteria; kingdom Pseudomonadati; phylum Bacteroidota; class Flavobacteriia; order Flavobacteriales; family Flavobacteriaceae; genus Flavobacterium; species Flavobacterium sp. DSR3-2. Next base: position 17,765 of record NZ_JAFCUM010000022.1, on the reverse strand, counting down.
TAAACAATATAATAGGTTTTGAACTATTTCCTTTTATTGTAACCCATTGTTCAATACCATTTACTAAAACATATTTTTCTTCAAATATTTGATTTTTTAAGGCGGAATCATTTAAGGTAATTTTAGTTTGTGCAGTTGCAAATGCCAACTGAGTATCACTGTCTTTTACGGTTTCTTTTAATTGTGCCAAACATAAAAAAGGGAGTAATAAAATGAATAAGGATGTAATTTTCATAATTTCAAATTTTTAATTGTTAGTATTAATTTGAAGCAAAATTGCATGATAAGTTTAACGTTGGAGACCGAATGAATAAAGTCGAACCAATTTTAAATAATTAAATTGGTTCGACTTTATTTTAATAACGTTCGACTTTTTACGAAGCCTTTATAATTAAGAGTTTCTAAATTCTGTAGGCGTTTTATTGGTGTGTTTTTTGAAAGCAGTATTAAAAGATGATTTCGAATTAAAACCTACTTCATAAAGAATTTCTAAAATAGTAAGCTTACTTTTAGAAGGGTCTTTTAAAATTTGCATTGCTTTTTGAATTCGATATTCATTTATAAAATCAAAGAAATGTTGGTTTATTTGATGATTAATCAAAATAGATAAATCACGAACAGGAATATTAACTTGTTTAGATAATTCTTGTATTGTTAATGATGGTTCGAGATAAGATTCGTTTTCTAAAACATATTTTTTTACGAGTTCGATTTGCGAAGCGATTTCTACCGATTTTGGAGTCTGAAATGATTCTTTTTCTGTTGAAATAACTACTTCATTTATCAATAGCATATTTGAATCAACACCTTTAAAAAGGTCAGGATTGTTTAAAGCTTTTAATACAAACCAGCAACTTATAATTAGTGCAATCGTTCCAATAATTACATTTGAAATGTTAAGAAAGACATTATAATCAGTATATCTTATCACCGATTTAAAGAAAACAATACAATGTGCAATTAAAAAAAATACAGTCATTTGAAACAACCATTTGTACGATGAGTGATTCGAATTGGTATAATTTTCTAAATAAATTTCTTTGTATTTTTTTAAAATTATAAAAACCAAAACAATATAAAAAGCATATTGTAGCTCAGCTAGAATATAAAAAAAGCGTATTTCTAACATTTTCTTAAAATACTCATAAATGTAAATGCTTTCTATAGTTGTTGCTAAATAAAACCGTGGAATAAACACTAAATTTGTAATTACAAACGGAATTATAAGTGTCAAATGTTTTGGTTTTAATCGAAAATCTGAATGACAAACTGCTTTTACATACAAATAGAATATCGGCATAATTAGCAAACTAATTGTCATTCTAAAAATCTCAAAATTTAAATTAGTTTCAAAATATTTATCGGTAAAAAAACTACTCAAATCGAATGCCGTAATCATTAGAAAACTAGCAAAAAGTCTATTTGAAAGTTTGTTTTTTGTACTTACTGTTAACAAAAAAAATGCAAGAAGTAACATTATAAATATAGTAATTGAACTAATAATATTTAAAAAGATGGGTTTATCCATTTAGTTTTTTTTTGTTATCGTTACAATTTGTAATAAAATTCGAAAATTGTTTGATTTTTTCATTAATGAAGATAATCAACTATTATAAATAATTTTATTGTTTTATTAGTCAAAATTAGTTATTCTTCTCACTTCGCATTGCTTACAACGTCAGTTCGTCTAAAAACCTTCAAACGAACTCATTTTAGTTAATCAGTAAGTAAATATATGTGATTTAAACTACAATTAAAATTCTTTCTGGAAAAAAGCATTTATCATTCTTAAAACAAAACAATCCGTAAAAAACGTTAAAAACGGGTGATAGAACCCCAAAATACAAAGACAACATTTTTAGATATTGTTTTAATAAATTTTGGTCAATCAAGTTGAAAATTCGGCGCAGGTTGTAAGCTGAAAAAATTAAGCTAAGATGATCTGAGGCATGTTTGACGGTCTTCTTTGTGATGATATAATAAAAATCCCATTGCCTTTTTATAACACCTTAGGAATGTTCTACTATGGCTTGCCTTCTGCGGTAGACTTCATAATTGTTTTTGATTCTAACCTTGTTTTGATAAATCAAATCTGCGTATTGGGAGCGTTCTATAATTCTGCCTTTGGGATTTTTAGTGCATTATGTGAAGAGTTTGCAATTTACACCGAATAGTAGTTTTTGACCAGCGCGGTCCGCCTGCTTGGTATCTTTACGGTAGCCAAAGTTCAAGTTTCTGTAAAAGCTGATTTTATGGGTAAAGGAATTTGTGTTCAAAAGTGAAGGAAAACACGAAAAAACTAGCTGAAACCACTCCGCAAAAAAAGAGGAACAAAATCCTCTTGAAAATATCGCTACAATTTTTACGATAACTCCATAGTGTTGACGGCAGGTACTCGGCTCTCCCGTAAAAACGGGACAGGCTGTTCAACACGGGTTTCATTGTTGGTGCTGCGCACGCAACGAAGCATCTAACTGTTAGCTGTTCGTTGCTTTTTTTCGATTATTTGTTTTTTTACTCTAAATTCAGCAACTTTTTTGCTTTGTTAATATCAATTTGATTGTTATTTGAAATTTCTACGAAATATTTTGTTTGCCAATTTTGAGTTTTTTGTGCTTGTTTATTTGTTGTTAAATTCCAAGTTGGGTAAACTCTTATTCCGCGTTTCCCTTCTCCGTTTTTGTTTGATAAGATTTTATTTTCGCTTAAAATCTTTTTGTTAAATATAAAAACGCCAAGTTTAGTTTCTGCTTTAGTTCCAATTATGTAGAATTCAAATTCGTCAGCGATATTGTGTGGTTCGGTAATTCCATTTTGATTTCTTTTCCATATTGAAACAAATTGTCCCGTTTTCGTCGGTGTAATTTTCGCCATCCTAAATTTCACTTTCTGATTATTAAGTTCAAAATTATGAGCAAAATATTCTTGACATTCTAATTCAGTTTCAACGTTTTTTAGTTTAGTTTCGCAAACTTGAAAAACATATTTATTTATTAAATCTAATTCGGAAAATAAGTTATTTGAATTTGTCAACTTTGAATGATTAAGAGTTTTTATTTTAATTTATTTTCCTTTAATTTAGTTTGTTTTTCCACTTTGCGGTGCAATGACAGCTAACGTCAGTTCGTCTAAAAACCTTCAAACGAACTCATTTTAGTTAATCAGTAAGTAAATATATGTGATTTAAACTACGATTAAAATTCTTTTTGGAAAAAAGCATTCTTCATTCTTAGAATAAAAAAATCCGTAAAAAGCGTTAAAAACTGCTGTTAGAACCTCAAAATACAAAGCCAATACTTTTAGATATTGTTTTAATAGATTTTGGTCGATTAAATTAAATATTCGTCGCAGGTTGTAGGCTGAAAAAATCAATCCAACATCAGCGGAGGCATGTTTGATCGTTTTCTTAGTCATGATATAATAAAAGTCCCATTGGCGTTTTATAACTCTCCCGCAAAGAGCGAGACAGGCTAGGGATGTTCCACTATAGCTTGCCTTCTGCGGTAGACTTCATAATTGTTTTCAATTCTAATTTTGTTTTGATAAATCAAATCTGCGTATTGGGAGCGTTCAATTAGTCTGCCTTTGGCATTTTAAGTGCATTTTGTAAAGAGTTTGCAATTTACACCGAAGAGCAATTTTTGACCAGTCCGTTATGCCTGCTTGGTATCTTGGCGGTAGCCAAAATTCAAGACCCTGTAAAAGCTAATTTTACGGGTAAGATTACTTATGCTCAAAAGTGTAGAAAAACACGAAAAAACTAAGATTAAAATTAATCCACAAAAAAAGAGGAATAAAATCCTCTAGTAATCCTATGTCAAAATTTCACGATAACACCATAGTGGTAACGGACGTACAATCAGTTCCGATCAACCCGGGTTTCATTGTTCGTGCTGCGCACGCAACGAAGCCTAGCTGTTGGTGGCAGGTATTATGGTTAACAACAACTCTAAATATTTTTATTGTTTCTTCGAAAAGATATAAACATAAAAAGCCCAAACAAAATTTCAATAAGTGCACCAGTTAATAAAGTACCAAAAGATTGTACATTATTTTTAAATAATAAGTATGCTGCAATTCCTAAAATAGCTCCTAAAATCCAATATGGCTTAATTCCATAAATAGAAGAAAATGTTAGATATCTTCCGCCAATAATCAGAAGCATACCTTGAAAAAACCATTGCGTATGTTGTAACGAAAGCCCAAAAGCAATAGGTAAACACATAATCATAAATACCGTTCCTTCCATCCCCAAGTTTCCTAATGGATTACCCTTAGTATGATTTCCACTTAGTCCAATTGTCTTGTAGAGAAGTACACTCACAGGATGGATAATCACTCCTCCAATTAAAAGTGTCCAAACTGCCTGGCTAGCAGAATATTGATATGTTACTATTGCAGAAATGAGCCACGTAAGTCCTGAGACAATTATACCTATGGAACCATTTGCATAACCTCTGCGCATATCTGTTTGAAATTGTACAAGAGTGTCATTCATATTTATTGGGCCATTTAATGATTTTTCAGCCATTTTTTTTAGATATTTTTATTAGTTAATTGTCAACTGGATTTTTTTTACTTGCCGCCAACGTCAGTTTGTCTAAAAACTTTTAAACAAACTCATTTTAGTTAATCAATAAGTAAATATATGTGATTTAAACTACAATTGAAATTCTTTGTGGAAAAAAGCATTCTTCATTCTCAAAACAAAACAATCCGTAAAAAGCGTAAAACTGGTGTTAAAACCGCAAAATACAAAGACAATACTTTTAGATATTGTTTTAATAGATTCTGTTAATCCGGTTGAAAATTCGGCGCAGGTTGTAGGCTGAAAAAATTAAGTTAACATAATCTGAGGCATGTTTGATGGTCTTCTTTGTGATAATATAATAAAAATCCTATTGGCGTTTTATTATTTCATAGGCATGTTGCACTATGACTTGCCTTCTGTGGTACACTTCATAATTATTTTCGACCCTAACCTTATTTTAATAAATAAAATCTGCGTTTTGGGAGCGTTCTATAATTCTGCCTTTGAGATTTTTAGTGCATTTTGTGAAGAGTTTGCAATTTACACCAAATAGCAATTTTTGACCAGCGCGGCACGCCTGCTTGGTATCTTGGCGGTAGCCAAAGTTCAAATTCCTGTAAAAGCTGATTTTATGGGTAAGGGCATTTACACTCAAAATTAAAGTAAAACACAAAAAAACCACGGTTAAAATTACTCCAAAAAAAAAGAGGACAAAATCCTCTTATAATCCCCTTTCACTATTTTACGAAAACTTTATAGTGTTAACATAGGTGTAATCGGTTCTGTCCAACACGAGTTTCACTGTTCGTGCTACGCACGCAACAAAACCCTAAGTATCAGCAACTGGCCTATGTAATCAATCATATCGTAATTTCTTTAAACTAGAATTAGAAAAAGAAGTTCCTAAATATTTTAAACTCCTAATTGTTTTTAATATTCTCATATGTCACTTTTAGGTGATAATAGTTTGGTTTAATATAGCCTAGCCTTGGATTATTTAAGTCGTTAATTACTGTCATTGTCAGCGTGATCATTATAAAATAAATAATTGGCACCAGGTAATGAACCTTTAATTTCATTCCGTTCATAAACCCTACCAAAAAACCAATCAATAACGACACAATTACTAAAAGAAACATAATAAATGAAGGTGTTCTCTCAGAGTAAGAATATGCAAGGAGCGAAACCGAAGTTTGAATGTGATCAAAGCATACGGATATTTTATTCAGTTGAGTGGCGTCTTTCAAATCGCTTGTCTGTTCATTGTATTTAATCAAATAAAACCAATAGGTATCACTTATTTTTTTAGCATTGTATAAAAATTGCTCTTCATTTGATTGTTCATAGGTAATTTGATTGCGGAGAAAAGTTACTAATGTATTTTGAGTGAATTTGTAAAAAGGCTCAGGCATTGCTTTGCTATACCGGTAAAGCATATCGATGCTATTGGCTTCTTTGTGGATAGTAGCAGATCTTTCACGGTGTGTGTTACCAGCCTGCAGAAAAGTAAAAGAAATGATTAAACCAAATATACCTACAACTGAATTTTCTACACCGGAACTTTCCCATTTGGACTTTTTCTTATACCGTTTGGCATAAAAAATTCCGCTGCCGATAGATAGGAATAATAATGCTCCAAAAAGAAAGTTGAACCATGAAGAGTCAATAATAGTTTGCCACATATCAAATTTTTTTAAAGATGCTTTACATTGAATACTAAATAAAAATTATACAAAAAGTTTTTTTAAGTACTACTGTTCTTCTTGCTCATCGCTTTTGCAATAGAAATAAATAATAGAGAAATTAAGAAAAACCCGATAAATAAACCAACGCTGTTTAAAAGTACTTTTTTTAATCCGAGGATATTTGCATCAACAAATGGATAGGGATAAAATCCGGATAAAGCACCGCGAAATAAAACAAAAACAGCGTAAACGAAGGGATACAGCAACCAAGGAAAAGCATTTTTCCATCTCAATCCGTCTTTAGGGGCAAATAGATACCAATACAAAATAAACAGTAATGGTATAACTACATGGAGTAATTCATCTGCTAATCTCTGCAAGCCTACCGGAGACCATATCTGTCGCAATATTAAATTGTATAATAATCCAACTACGAAAATATAAATTGTAATAGCATTTAGTATACTTGCCTGTGAAAAAAAAATGCCCGAACGGGAATTTGGTTTTACCAAAAGAACGGTAAAACAAAATGCAACAAGAATATTGGTAAGGATTGTGTAAAAACTAAAAAAACGAATTATGGTTTCTGGTACAGATTCTACCCTATTAAGAATAATAAGATATAACTGAAGAAGTATGGCAAACCATGTTACTGCGGCACCAATTATTAAAAATGTTTGCTTAGCTTTTGTTATTTTTTGTTTCATATTAGTATTCAGTTAATTTTCGTATTATTAAATGCTTACCACTAAAGTCAGTTCGTCTAAAAACCTTCAAACGAACTCATTTTAGTTAATCATTGAGTAAATATATGATTTAAACTACAATAGAAATTCTTTCTGGAAAAAAGCATTTATCATTCTTAAAACAAAACAATCCGTAAAAAACGTTAAAAACGCGTATTAGAACCCCAAAATACAAAGACAATATTTTTAGATATTGTCTTAATAAATTTTGTGCAATCAGGTTGAAAATTCGGCGCAGGTTGTAGGCTGAAAAAATCAAGCCAACATGAGCTGAGGCATTTCTAAAGTTTTTAGGGCTAAATATTGCGAAAAACTCAAGGCGAAATTGCCTATCCAATACGAGCAAATCCGGCAGGAATTATGGCAAATACCATGGGTAGTATTTGCCAAAAAACCTTTTGGAATTCCCAAATCGGTGGTGGAATATTTGGGAAGATAAACTCATAAAATCGCAATCATCAATAATAGAATCAAGAGCATTGACACGCAAAACGTGACTTTTGATTACAAGGATTACCGAATGGCGGGCTTTAAAAAACAAATAACACTAACTCATCAGGAATTTCTCAGCCAGTTTTCGTTGCATATTTTGCCCAAAAGATTTGCAAAAATCCGTCATTATGGTTTTTTGAGCAGCACTTGGAAGCATCAAAAGCTGAAACTTTTACAGGAAAAACTCAAGGTAAAAGTTCTGGAAAAAGTAGAAAAGAAGCCCTTTTACCCAAGTGTCCTTATTGTAAAACAGGCAATTTACACCGAATAGCGGATTTTGACCAGCGAGATCCGCCTGCTTGGTATCTTGACGGATGCCAAAGTTCAAGTTCCTGTCCCGCTAATTAGCGGGATGGGAAAGGGATCTTATAACCAAAAGTGACGGAAAACACGATAAAACTACCTTTGAAACCACATTAAAAAAAAGAGGACTAAATCCTCTTATAATCCCCTTTAAAAATTTTACGAAAACACCCTAATGTTGACGGCAGCAAATCGGTTGCGTTCAACACGGGTTTCGTTGTTGGTGCTGCGCACGCAACGAAACTTTAACCGTCATGCCTAGTTTTTATTCTATTGTAAAGTTAAATGTTTGCCCATTTTGTTTTAAAATCATTGTCTTTTCAATTGGATTGAAATCTAAAATTATTCCTTCCTCTATATAAACAAACTTATCTTTTTCTGTTGCTTGTAAAGTGAATGCATTTTGTTCGGTTGCTTGTGCAATTAGATTTAAGTTGTTCTTTGTGATAGTAATTTTAATAGGCAGTTGACTACTGATATAAACACCCAAATATTTATCTAATTCTTGGCTTGTAACAACATAGATATTTGTCACTGGTGGTGGAATATAATTGTATGGAATATAATTTTCCCAATGCCAAGGCGTAAATTTATCACCAATTGAATATTCTAAAAATTCTTTAAAAATACTTTCCCCGTTGTCATTGTTGGTCATAATGACTACCGCAATTTTTTTATCTGGGAAACAAATTGAATAATGTCCCCAACCATCATCGTGTCCTTCTTTAAAAAATGCTCTGCTCCAAGGTGTTATAAATGTTCCTACGCCAAAACCATATCCCAACTGAATACTGTCATTGTCGGTACTATCGATTTTGGCAAGTGGCCCAAATTGGCTTCTTGATCTTATTCTTACTTGCTGGCTTGTCATTTCCTTGAAACTCTTTTTGGAAAGTCCTTTACCATTTATAAAATGTGTGTAGAAAACTGTAAAATCTTCAAAAGTTGTACTCATAGAACCGCCAGCATTTGCTTCTTTCCATTTGTTAAGTTCGTAAGGTTCGCCTTTGGCATTGTGTCCGTAACAAATATTTTCGTCAAAACGAGTTTGCCAAACTTGACTTGTGTTTGTCATTCCCAAAGGTTTAAAAACTATTTCTTGTGAAATAGTTTCATAATCTTTTCCTGTAAGTTGTTCAATCACAAATTGCAATAAGTAAATTCCTTCGCCTGAATAAGAGTAACGAGTACCTGGGTCAGATTTAATTTTTAGTTTTTTATCTGCTTCAAACCAGCGCCAATTAGGAAAGCCTGTTGTATGCGTCAGACACATTCGGGCTGTTATTTTTTCGTAACGTTTATCATCTTTTAGGTCGTCATAACCACGTCTAAAACCATTTATTTTGATTTCGGGTAATGGTTTGTTCAGATATTCCACAAGTGGTTTGTCAAGGTCAATAACTTTCTGTTGGACGTATTGCATAACTATATAAGCAAATACAGTTTTCGCAAAGGATGCACCGTACATTACCGACGATTTTTCAAAAGGGATGTTTTTTTGAACATTCGCAAGTCCATATGTTTTACTAAAAATGATCTTATTGTCATTAAAAAGGGCCACTGCAACACCTGAAACATTGGCAACTTTTATTAAGTACTCAATTTTTGCATTTAAACTTTCAGTAGTGATGGTACTTCCGTCAATTCTTTTAATGGATTGGCCAAACGAAATAGTTGAAACGGTTAGAAAAGTTGCTACTAAAAGCATTTTAAATTTCATAATTTTTCAGGTTTTAGTTCTAATATGCCGCATAAAATCAGTTCGTCTAAAAACCTCATAACAAATTTATTTTAGTTAATCACTTAGTAAATATATGATTAAAAATCTTTTTGAAAAAAAGCATTCTTCATTTTTAAAATAAAACAAACCGTAAAAAGTTTTATAAACTGGTATTAAAACCCCAAAACACAAAGCCAAAACTTTTAGATATTGTTTTAATAGATTTTGGTGTATTAAATTAAATATTCGACGCAGGTTGTAGGCTGAAAAAATTAAGCCAATATCAGTTGAGCCATGTTTAATGGTTTTCTTTTTCATGAGATAATAAAAATCCCATTGGCGTTTTATTACTCTCCCGCGAAAAGCGGGACAGGCTCAAGATGTTGCACTACGGCTTGTAATCTGCGGTAGACTTCGTAATTGTTTTCGATTCTAACTTTATTTTGATAAATCAAATATGCGTTTTGGGAGCGTTCAATAAGTCTGCCTTTGACATTTTTAGTGCATTTTGTCAAGAGTTTGCGATTTACACCGAACAGCGGTTTTTGACCAACGTGGTCCTTCTTTAAGTTTTTTGGCGTTAGCTAAAACGCAATTTCCATAGAAGGCTAATTTTATGGGTAAGGGAACTTGCATTTAAAAGTGAAGGGAAAAACGACACCAAGCCCAAAATACTTCTCAAAAAAAAAGACGACCAAATCCTCTCATAATCCTCTCTCACAATTTTACGAAAACTTCATAGTGTCAACTGACGTACAATCGGTTCCGTTCAACCCGGGTTTCATTGTTGGTGCTGCGCACGCAACGAAACCTTAGCTTTTATGCAACGTTTATTTTTCGTCTTCTTCTAGTATTTTTTTCTTTTCTTTTGCGTATTCTTGTTGAGTAATTACCTTTTCATCAAGTAATTGTTTTAACTCTCTGAGTCTGTCAAACTTTGATTTGGTCTGATTTTGTTGTGGAGTTGTTTTAATTATTGACTGTTCGCTACCTGAACTCGGTGTCAATTCATAAGTATGGGTCGGCTTATACTTCATTGTCCACAGAAATGGAACTAAAACAAAAATTCCACCAATAATTGCACCTACATCGACTTCTTCATCTCTTGAAAAAGATGTGTTTAAAGGGTCATAACCTTCCTTTTCCAATTTAACAGTTGTCGTACTGCCAACTATCTTTGTGTCTCGGTGGGTATAAGGTGTTGTTCCTGCGGGTTCACCATTTAGATAAACTTGCGCACCACTCGGGTTTGACTGAATCATTGTCGTGCTTGCACAACTTGTTAGTAAAACTGAGCCCGCTAATAAAAGTAAAATCGTTTTCGTCATCATTGTCTGTTTTTTCATATTTGTTCTGTTTTTAAATGTTGCATAACGTCAGTTCGTCTAAAAACCTCTACACGAACTCATTTTAGTTAATCAGTGAGTAAATATATATGATTTAAACTACAATTAATATTCTTTTTGAAAAAAAGTATTCTTCATTCTTAAAACAAAACAGTCCGTAAAAAGCTTTAAAAAAGGGTTTTAGACCCCCAAAATACAAAGCCAATACTTCTAGATATTTTTGTAATAGATTTTGGTCTATTACATTAAAAATTCGACGCAGGTTGTGGACGGTAAAAATCAATCCAACATCAGCTAGTGCGGATTTGCATTCCGTGCCCGTAAGAATAATCAATTATATTATATCTTACTGTAACTGTTTGAAATTTTCAAATTGCAGATTTTATTTGTCAATGTAAAATCAGTAAAAGGATTACTAATCTGTTATTGTTGCTTAAAATAATAACTGAGCACTTCGTGGTCATTGCGATCAACGAAGCAATCACATCTAATATTTTCTTTTAATAAAGTGCATATCATTGTGGGCACGGATTGCAAATCCGCGCTATCGGAATGTCTTCCCTTGTAGTAATATGATTACCGTCAACCTACCCTATTTTTTCTCCTATTTTTTGTTTCTTATAGTTTTTGCAAATTGCTCCCGATATGTAATACCTATTGGTATTGGTATGTCATTAATTAGTACACGGGCTCTTTCAATGATTCCAATATGTTTCAAGGAGATAATATAGGACTTATGGATCCGGGCGAAGGCTGAAATAGGAAGCTGTTTTAAAATGTCGTTCAAGGGCAAAAGCGTCATGATTCTACCTTTTTTAGTATAGAAAGTGATGTAGTTACCCGCTCCCTCAATATACAAGATGTCAGTTAATTCTATTTGAAATGTCCGTGTCCCGCTTTTAACCATAATTGATTCTCCAAACTGATCTAAACTGGAGTTTAATGATGCACTTTCGTTTGAAGGAGAAGAGAGGCTATTTGCTTTGTTCACCGCCTTTAGAAACCGGTCATATCTTACAGGCTTTAAGAGGAAATCCACAGCGCTGTAATCATAACTCTCAGCGCCAAATTCAGGATAGGCCGTAATAAATATTATTTTAGGAGTTGTCGGTAATGATTTTATTAATTCCATCCCTGATAGTTCAGGCATGTTTATATCAAGAAAAACTAGGTCTACAGGATTGTTCATCAAGAAAGACATGGCAGTAAATGGATTGGTAAATCCTTCTGTAAATTGCAAGGATGGAGTTTTCTTTATATACCTTTCAATAAGGTCAAGTGCGAATGGTTCGTCATCGATTGCAATACATCTCATTTTAGTTAATTTTTATTTGAAGTCTAACATTAAAGAAGGAACCTGAATTATCGATTTCCAGTATATGTTGATTAGGATAAAGAAGCTGCAGCCTCTCCCGTGCATTTGGTAGGCCAATTCCAGAGCTATTATTTTCCTGAATAGAATGTTCAAATTTATAATTTTTAGTCTCTAATACTAATATATTGCCTTTTAAAAATATCGAGATGGTTATATCCGATCTTTGACTTAAGATTATTCCATGTTTAAACACGTTTTCAATAAATGGTATAAGAATCATAGGAGCAATTTTATGGTTTTGCCATTCCCCATTTATTTTATAATTAACCTGACTTGCCAGTTCTGGTGATAGTCGTTGAAGCTGAAGTTTTACAGTATTATCAATATAACAAATTTCTTTTTCAAGGGAAACTTTATCATCATTGCTCTCATACAGCATGTAGCGCATGAGACCTGAAAGTTTTTCTATAATTTCGGCTGTGACCACATCATTGTTCTTTGTGGCTGAAGAGTATGCCATATTTAATGTGTTAAATAAAAAATGCGGATTAATCTGTGCTTTGAGATATTTTAGTTGCGTAGAAAGTTTATCTTTTACTAATTGTTGCTGAATTTCCTGATTTTGAATCCACAGTTTTGTAAGCCCGTATCCACACGATAAAGAAAGGATTATCGTCTTACTCTGTATGTTCATAGCGATATCTGACCACATAGATTCTTTTTCTGTTGAAAATAGTGAAATGCTATATAACTGGTCTAAAATGGAATTCAATAAAACAGTAAAAACATATAAAAGGATCAGATAAACAAAATAATGCTTATATCGTTTTTTAGAAATATATAAGGGAATCAAAAAAAGAGCATTTATGTAAAAAAGCATAATACTGAGACAAGTACTCCAAACTAATGGAAAGTAAATACTGCCATCTTGTTTTCTAAAAGGTCCAATCGTATAAGCAGTATGCCATATAAACAAGAATAATGAAATCCAGACAACTATGTGTAATAACGGTTCTATCTTATTTCTTTTCTGTAGATCGAGACTGCCTAATAACATGGTTTACTTTATTTTAATGCAATCAAAGATACTTAAAGCAAACAAATATCATCTTAATTTTATTTATATACCACTGTTATTATTCTAATTCCATTGGTCAACTAAATTCGTTAATGTAGATAATTATTGCTGGCATTTAAATAATAGAATTGTCGGATTAAAGCAAAATTTTCACTTTTACATTCATAAGGGTAATTTCCCTCAACTAATAAAATCATGTTAAATATGAAAAATTCTAAATTATTGTTTTATTTCCTGGCACTTTTATTACCTGTTGTAAATTATAGCCAGAACATAAAAAAAGAAATTAAACTCAGTCAGCTTATTGATTCCATAAATTTAAAACTCAATGACAATTATGTATTTCCTGATAAGGCACAGCTAATTGCAAAATCTTTAAAAGCACAATTAAAAAAGAAGGTTTTTTCTTCAACGGCAAATGAACCGCAAAAACTTGTCAAACAATTACAGGCTGAAATTTTTAAAGTCCATAAAGACCCTCATATGGTAGTTGATTATAACCCAGGGTGGCAAGGGCATACACAAGGGTACACAGGACCATCTGCGGAAGAAATCACGCAATTCACAAAATTTGTAAGAGATAACAATTTTATGTTTAAGAAGGTAGAACTGTTGCCGGGTAATATAGGCTATTTGCCCTTTAATATTTTTGTGGAGCATGTAAAAGAGGCCAAACCAATTATAGCTTCTGCTTTGGGATTTTTAGCTAATTCTTCTGCCATCATTATTGATTTAAGAGAAAATAGAGGAGGCGAGCCAGAAATGGTTAGCCAACTGGAAAGCTACTTTTTTAAAGAAAAGACACGTATGAACGATTTAATAAACCGCACGAAAAAAGATACTATCTCTTATTATGCAGATCCCGCGAAGACAGACGGCTTGACCCTTTCGATGCCAGTATATATCTTAACTAGTAAGAAGACATTCTCTGGAGCAGAGGATTTTAGCTATGGTATGCAGCAGGCCAAACGAGCAACTATTGTGGGAGAGGTTACTGGCGGTGGTGCGCACCCTACGAAACACTTTTCTGTGGGGCAGGGCTTCATTGTTAACATTCCATTTGCCCGTTCATTAAATCCCGTTACTAAAACTGATTGGGAAGGAACAGGTGTAATTCCGGATTTTAAAGTCGAGGCTGCAAATGCCCTTATTAAAGCACAAGAACTTATTTTCAGAGAGCGTCAGTCAGTAGCCACTAATAGTACGGACAAACAAAAATTAGAATATCTCATTAATGCCTTGTATGTAAATAGTGACCCAGGAACTCTTCCTTTGGATCAGTTCAATAAATTTACTGGAACTTTCGGCGCACTTACTATATCTAGGGACGGGAATAAACTTTTCTGTAATTTCTTAGACAATAAAACGGAATTGGTGCATATATCAAAAAATCTTTTTGTGTTAGACAACAACGCTCAAATTGAATTTATAAAAGATGATAAAGGCAATTATTCCTTGGCACGTTTATTTGTCAGCAGCGGAGGAATATTTGAGGAGTTACGAAAATAGTAATGATCTGAATTAATCGAGACAACGAAGATTGCAGGTTTACAAGAAATAATTGGTTGTATGATACGGATTGCTAAAAATGGAAAATCGCAAGGCTAATTGTCACTATGAACACACCAAAATGGTGTAATTGGCTAATAAACAGAAACACTAGTCAAAACGCAATGAAAATTGGTGTTTTAGAATTTTTTGGTATAATGCCGGTGAAAATTTCGGTTTTTTCAGGCTTTAAATCATCTGATGATATCAAACGAAAAAAGTGGTTTAAAAAAGTTATGGAATTAGGCAAAAATCAAAAATAATAATAAAAAGGTGTTTTCAATTTTTAACTAAGAAACTGAAAAACTTATTGAAAAACCAATCGTCATTTATTAGATTTTTATAAAAAAATAGGTAACATAATTAAATATGTGAATTTTACAAACTTGTTCAATAATTGTACAAAGCTATTTTTTTTTAAAATAGTATTTTTTAAGTAGTTGATAAAGAGTTATTTAAATTAAAAATAGTACTTTTATAAAGTTGATAAAATATCATCACTGTGCTGCCAGATGCAGAAAAAAATAAATTATTTTGTTATGACTGATTCAAAAAAAGACATCGTTGCTATCGCTTCTGAAAGTGCTAAAACATTAGCTGCGGCAGTAAAGGCAGCAGGTTTAGTACAAACACTTCAAGGTGCTGGTCCATTTACTGTTTTTGCACCTACAGATATTGCTTTCGAAGCTATTCAAAAAGATGTAGATACACTTCTGAAACCAGAGAACAAGGAAAAACTCGCTAGTATTTTGACTTACCACGTTGTTAGTGGAGAAACAATGGCAGCCGATTTAAAAGATGGTCAAGAGCTCACCACAGTGCAAGGTGGCAAATTAAAAGTGGCTATCAAAGGAGATAAGGTAATGATTGGTGAGGCGCATGTAACCATGGCCGATGTTGCTGCTTCAAACGGAGTTGTTCATGTGATTGATAAAGTTTTAATGCCAAAAATGTAAGTTTACAGCATTTTTATAAAGCCCTCAAGCTTGAAAAATGCTTGAGGTTTTTTTGTATTTCTATAAATTACAAATAGTAAAAGGCAAAATGACAATAATTAGCACTAACAAAAAATTAATAGATAATTGTAATTTAATTGTTTAAGTAGTTGTTTTATAACTATTTACTTCAATTATATAAATAAATTTATTAAAAAATCCTTAACTTTCTAACTCGTTATTAATAATTTTAAAAATTTCTAAAAAATGGAATCAAAAGAAAAAGATTACTCGGAACAAATTGACAAAACTGTAGAAACTATTACTACACATGTCGAAAAAAAATCTGGAACAGGTTTGACTTCAACAATCAACAAATGGATTGATACTCTTGAAGATCACAAAGACTTAAAAACAATTGCATCTGATTTAAAAAAATTAAAAACAGCATACGAAGACAAAAATTTTGAAAAAGTAGTTGCATTAATGGCAACGCTTGGTGAAGAAACTACAAAAGCCGCAGAAATGGCAAAAGGTAGCGAAGGAACCAAAATTAAAGCACTTGGAAAAGCATTAACTGCCGGATCAAAAACGGTTGCTAAATTTATGTAATATTTATAAAGCGTTAGAAAAAAATAATTAATTTTCTAACGCTTTATTAATTTTCGATAATAAAAATTCCATAAAATAGTTGGCATCAACAATATGTTTTTTAAAATTAAATTGCATTAAAAGTGTTGATGAACGCTGATAGAAGAGATGTACATCTCTAGTTCGGTTAAAGCCTACGGTGAGATCGGTGCCCTCAAAGTTGAGCAATTAATTAAATAAAGTTGCCCAAAACCGTTGTAATAGCTGTTGAACTAAACCTTCGGTAGCACTTACCGAGATTTTGTACCTTACGAATATAATTAAAATTCGTATACCATGACTACAAAAAAGAGCATCCTGATGCGTTAAGAGATAACAAAATCATTAACCAAGCCAAGCGTGAAGTTTCTGGATTTGAGGAACTATTAAATCGTTTTGAGCGTACAGTTTCGATTTTAGGTCGAAGTCAGAGCACGTTCAATAATTATTCCCGTCATGTGGCGGCTCCGCACGCTTTACACCATTAAAAAATGCAGAACAGCCGAGTTGGGTGGTCATATCGATGCTTGCTATATTTGTGGTAATCTCACTGTAAGCTACAACTCGTGCCGCAATAGGCATTGCCCGAAGTGTCAGGGTAACAAACGAGAAGATTGGATACAAGCCAGAACAACGGAACTCTTGCCTGTACCTTATTTTACTCAATTTTTTTATTGTTTTTAAAAGGATTTCGTGATACCGCTTCGTTAAATTCACCTGGTATTTACTTTGCCTGACAGTATCAATTCCTTGGCCATTTACCAGCCTAAAATAGTGTATGACACCATATTTGAAGCGACTTGTGAAGCGCTTGAAAGTTTTGGCAAAGGCAAGGAAATGCAAATGGGAATGATTGCCGTTTTGCACACTTGGGGACAGCAATTGAGTTTGCATCCGCACCTGCATTGGATTGTTCCAGGCGGTGGCGTGGACAAAGACGGACAGTGGAAAAATAGCAGAGCCGATGGTAAATTCTTGTTTCCAGTCAAGGCGTTGTCGAAGGTTTTTAGGGCTAAATATTGCGAAAAACTCAAGGCGAAATCGCCTACTCAATACGAACAAATCCGGCAGGGTTTATGGCAAAAACCATGGGTAGTATTTGCTAAGAAACCTTTTGGAAGTCCAAAGTCGGTGGTGGAATATTTGGGTAGATACACCCATAAAATCGCCACCAGCAACCACCGTATTAAAAACATTGACGAGCAAAACGTGACTTTCGACTACAAGGATTACCGAGTAGCGGGCTTTAAAAAACAAATGACACTTACGCATCAGGAATTTATCAGGCGGTTTTCGTTGCATATTTTGCCCAAACGGTTTACTTCGTCAGTTCGCCCTTTGGGCTCGGGTGTGAAAATCCGTCATTATGGTTTTTTGAGCAGCACTTGGAAGCGTCAAAAGCTGAAACTTTTACAGGAAAAACTTAAGGTAAAAGT
>NZ_JAFCUM010000021.1:0-32498 GCF_049896525.1 Flavobacterium sp. DSR3-2 | reverse complement strand
TTTTTGGCTTTTAAAATAGCCAAAAGTTATCTCCGACTTTAACCAAGATAATAGAATATCAAACTAAAAACCTATCTTAAATCGTTGAGATTTCTGTCTGAAAAATGGGTACAGCATACTATAATACACGGCGAATTCATCAGTCACTAAATTATGGAACTCCTTATAATAATTATTACAAAAAAGAAGTGGCATAAAATCAGAATAACTTTTTTGGCTTTTTAAAATAGCCAAAAGTTATCTCCGACTTTAACCAAGATAATAGAATATCAAACTAAAAACCTATCTTAAATCGTTGAGATTTCTGTCTGAAAAATGGGTACAGCATAATTCCACTGTTTAAAATCCCGAAATTATTTTGCGAAACTAATGTAAAAATACTAAAAATTAGCATGTTACATACAGTTTATATCTATAAATTAATTGTTCTACAAAGCACAAAATACTTTAAAAGATCAGTTTTAAAAGTCATTTTTACAGATTTGAATCCTGTTGTGTCGAGAGAATTTACAAATTTTAACGGCATACTATCTTATTTTCCACTACTACTAAATCTTTCTGGCATAGATTGATGTCAAAAAAACATTACTAAAAAGTTGAGAAAATGTAAAAAATTTTTTAAATATTTTGTTCAAAATTATATTTCTACGATAAGTTGACAATCTAAAAATTTGGATTTAAACACTTATGACACCCCTAATAAGGATATTAAGAGACTTCCTTTTTTTATTTTACTTTATATTGCGGCGAAATTAATATTTAAGCTAAGAATAAATATAGTTAAGCTATGAAAAATATCACTACATATCTACTTTTCATCATTTTTTATTTTTTCGGACCTAATTATTCGATTGCACAAGGTGTTGATTTGTTTTTTGAGCATATCAATTATGATGAGAGTTTTTCACAAAGTATGATTTCAAATATTTACCAAACTGAAAAAGGATTTGTCTGGATTGGAACAGCGAATGGTTTAGTTCGATATGATGGATATAATTTTATAAGATATGTGCGCAACAATGAAAACGAAAACAATATTAGTAATAATCATATCAATGTTATTTTGGAGGATAAAGATAATAAATTGTGGATTGGAACCAATCACGGTTTAAATCTGTTTAATAAAAAGACAAATAATTTCACTAATATTGATCTCTCTCCAATTAAAGGAGGTAAAAATTATATATCTTCAATTATTCAAGATTCAAACCATATTGTTTGGGTAGGAACTTTTGGAGGGGTTAAGCGGCTTAATAGCAAAAAAAACAAATTAGAAGATATTTCTAATGATGCGAACTCTGTCTTTAAAAAAAGCCGAGTTCTTTCCTTATTTTATGATAGTACTTATGGAGTTTTAGTAGGCAGCTCTGCGGGATTGCAGTGTTTTGATCCAAAAACTGGAGCAAGTAAAAAGTTACCGGAAATTTGGAATAGTAAACCTTCTTTTCTTAAAGCAAAGATTCTTAAAATCGTTAAGGACAATAACGGGGATTTCTGGTTTACTACAGAGACTAACGGTGTTTTTTTATATTCTAAAAGTAAAAATACAATAATAAATTATTTACATGATTTTAAAAACAAGAATAGTATTGCTTCTAATTGGGTTAGTGATCTACTATTAATTGATGATAAAACAATTTGGTTTGCTACAAAAAATGGATTATCTATATTTAAAAAAGATCAAAATAAATTTATTAGTCATAAGCATCACCCATTAAGTAGTTTTAGTATTTCTGATAATGATGTAAAATGTTTGTTAAAAGACCGTCATAATAGTATTTGGTTGGGGACATTAGGTGGAGGTCTGAATTTTTTTCATAAAGCCAATGCTAATTTTATTAATATAGGAGAAACCATTCGACCTAACTTTGGATTAAGTAACGCATTGGTTAGCTCTGTTGTTAAAGAAACTAACGAGTCTTTATGGGTGGGTACTTTTGGAGGTGGGTTAAATTATCTTGATTTCAAAAATAATAAAAGTTATTCTTATTTAGTAGATTCTTTTGATTCTGAAAAATCAATAAATACGATAACTTCACTGATTAATCAAGATGATGAAAATTTGTTATGTGGTACTTTTAACGGATTATATAAGTTCAATAAAAAAAAGAAGACATTTAGTAATGTGTCACTAAATCAAAAGGGTTCTAAAAAAGGAGAAAGACCAATCACTTCTTTAATAATGGATGAAGATATAATTTGGATTGGTACTGATGGAAGCGGACTTAAAAAACTAAGTTCTTCTGATAAGGTTGATAATTTTTTGGCTGATGGCTTTTCAAATTCTATTAGTGACAATTTTATTACTGATATAAAAAATGACAAGAATGCTTTGTGGATCGCCACGCAAGACGGGTTAAACTTGTTTGATAAACAAACTAATAAGGTTACAAAAAAATATAAAAGAGGAGGTTCAAATTCATTGTCCAGTAATAGTTTGACAGTTCTTTTTTTTGATTCTAAAAAAAGACTCTGGATCGGTACTGATTATGACGGACTTAACTATTTTGATCCTAAAACAGAAAAATTTTATGTGATAGATGCTTCTTTGGGTTTTACTAATGAAACCATAAAAAGTATTGTAGAAGACTCGCAAGGTAATCTTTGGATTAGTGCTAATAATCTGTTGTTTAAAATAATATTTAAGAATTTTAAACTCCCTTTTAAAACCTCTGATCTAGAAATTATATCCTACTCTTCAAAAGATGGATTGAAAGCAAAACAGTTTTCAAATAATTCTAGTTTAAGATTAAATTCGAATGAACTTGTGTTTGGGTCTTCAAAGGGATTGACGATTTTTAGTCCTCAAAATATAATTCGTACCCAAAATAAAAGTAAAATAATGTTGACAAAACTTATCGTTAATAATGAAGAAATAAGGCCGGGGAATAAAAAAATTACATTAAAGAATAGTATAAATGAAACCTCTGAAATCACTTTAAATTACGGGCAAGGTTATATTGGAATTGAATTTAGTGCTATGAATTTTGTGAATCCAGAGAATAATGAGTATGCCTATAAATTAGAAACTTCTTTTAGTAAAGATGATTGGCATGACTTAGGTTCACAACACAATATTAATTTAACTAATTTAAATTCAGGGTCTTATTTTTTAAAAATAAGAACAACAAATGAAAAAGGGTTTTGGAATCCTTTTGTTAAAACGTTAAAAATAATTATTCTTCCGCCATGGTGGAATACTTGGTGGGCTTATATTTTTTATTTTTCTTTATTGTCAATTGTTTCTGTTTTTATTTTTCGGTTTTTTAAAAATAGAGAAATTTTAAAACAAGCCTTGTACTTAGAATCTCTTGAAAAAGAAAGACAAGAAGAACTGTACAAAATGAAATTGGAATTTTTTACTAATGTTTCGCATGAAATCAGAACTCCTCTAACACTGATCAGTGGACCCGTTGAAGAGTTGTTGGGTTCCTCGGAAAAGGGTAGTAATCTCGAAAATAAACTTAATATTATAAAAAACAGTTCGGATCGATTGTTAAAATTGGTCAATGAATTAATGGATTTTCGAAAGGCCGAGAAAGGGAGTATGAAAATTTACTGTGAACAACAGGATATTGTAGCATTTTGTTTCGACATATACGAATCGTTTCGCGGAATTGCTGTAGAGAATAATATTGACTATAAGTTTGTTCTTAATATTAATTTAAGTCTAATTTATTTTGATAAAAATCAGATGGAAAAGGTTATTTATAATTTACTTTCCAATGCATTTAAATTTACCAGTAAAAATGGTCGAATAACCTTGGCTGTTGAACAAAAAGGAACTGATGCAGATACTATAGAAATCAAAGTTAAGGATAATGGTAGTGGAATACCTGAAAACAGAAAAAAGAAGATATTTAAAAACTTTTTTCAATTAGATGATCGTGGCAATACAAATATGGGCAGTGGTGTGGGCCTGGCCTTAAGTAAAAGTATCGTAGAATTACATCAAGGTACCATTCATGTGCAAACTGAATTAGATACTGCTTTTCCAACAATTTTTATCATTACGTTAAAAAAAGGGAAAGTTCATTTTAAAAAATCACAAATTGTTTCAACTGAAGTTATTTCAACTGATAGTTTAAGCCCTATATCGGATATCAAAACAGAAATTATTTCTCAAGAACTAGAAAGTGTTGAGGAAATAAATTACAATAAAAAAACACTAATTATTATTGATGATAACGAAGATGTTTTGTCTTTTGTTTATGATATTTTGCGAGAAGATTATAGAGTTTTAAAGTTTTCTAATGGTTTTAATGCACTTACTTATATGGAAAAAGAAATTCCGGATTTGATAATTAGTGATGTTATGATGCCTGAAATGGATGGTTTTGAATTGTGTAAAATCTTGAAAACAAGTCAGAATACCAATCATATCCCGGTTATACTTTTAACTGCAAAATCATCTACTTTAAACAGAATTGAGGGGCTTTCTACAGGAGCGGATTCTTATATTTCAAAACCTTTTAGTATAGAAGTTTTAAAATTGAATATTATTAATTTATTATCTGCTAAAGAAATATTACGTCAGAAATATAGTGTTCAACTTAGTAATCATTCTGATTTTGAGAGTATAATAACTCCTGAGGAAATATTTATTAAAAAATTGACCACCATTATTGAACAGAATATAGACAATCCAAATTTTGACGTTAATGAACTTGTTGCTGAAATAGGCATGAGTAGGACAGTACTCTATAAGAAAGTACAAACACTTACAGACCATTCAGTTGCGGGATTTATAAAAAATATGAGATTAAATAAAGCAGCTCAATTATTAAAAAATACGAACTTTCCTGTTTCAGAGGTGACCTTTATGGTTGGATTTAATGATAGAAAACATTTTAGTAAAGAATTTAAAAAATATTATAAATTATCTCCAACTGTTTTTAAAAGTTCACAAACTTCTAATGAATAAATAGGACGATTTTCTTCTTAATAGTTCTTGTAATAGTTCACTACTTTATTCTTATTAGCTGCTATTCTAGTAAATTTTACTCCTTCTTTAATTCTCTTAACAGTAATTCATAATTTGATTTTTGAAACTTTATGATTGTTTTTCTTTTGACTTAAGAATTGTTTTGGATAGTATTTATTACGAAATTACTGATATAAATGACATTGTTCTTAACGCAATGTTTTAATTTATTCTAAAATTGTTAATTTTTTTTAAGTTATGTAAAGAATATTTGAATTTTATTTTTTTTAATATTTACAGTTTATTTTATTTTATATTGTGAATTTTATTAAAAAAAAGCATAAAAATTAATGTAATCTATCTATTAATACATTAAGACCCCTAAAAACGCATGTTTATCCCCCTTCGCATCCTCCCCAATCACTCACATTTGTGAAGTAAATCACAAAACAGATTTATTTAACTAACCTAAATATTAATGTAAATTTTTAACAATGAAAAACAGCTTTAATGTGAATGTGTGTTTTCTGAGAGGTAATTATTTAAGATTGATCTTAATTTTGTTCCTATGTCTCTTCTTTAACACTGTAAATGCACAACAAAAAGTAATTAGCGGAACTGTAGTTGATAATTTAGGCTTGCCTGTACCTGGAGTGAACGTTATAATTCAAGGGACTATTACAGGAGTTCAAACTGATTTTGATGGTAATTTCAGTATTAGTGCCTCACCAACAAATACTTTAATTTTTTCCTATATTGGAATTAAAGATACTTCTATTTTGGTTGGCAATCAAACCAATATAAGGGTGGTACTTGAGTCGGACTCCGAAGCATTAGATGAAATTGTGGTTGTGGGTTACGGTACTCAAAAAAAGAGTGACGTGATTAGTTCGGTAGCTTCCGTAAAAGCGGAGGATTTGGTTAAAGTTGCTACATCAGATATTGGAGAAATGCTTAGAGGTAAAGTAGCAGGAGTTCAGGTTACTTTAAATGATGGTGGACCTGGAAGTTCCTCAAGTATACAAATCAGGGGTAAAAAATCTATTAACGGAAGTAATGAGCCTATTGTAATTGCTGATGGAGTTGTAATCGGAAGTATTAATGATATTAATGCTAATGACATTGCTTCCATGGAAATTTTAAAAGATGCAGCATCACAAGCTATATATGGTGCAAGAGCATCTAATGGAGTAATTTTAATTACAACCAAAAGAGGGAAAACTGGAAAACCTAGAGTATCATATAGTGGATTTTCAGGTATCCAAACTTTAAATAGAAATTTTGATATTTATAGTGGTGCTGAATATGCTCAATTAAAAAGAGAAGCCTTTAGAACTAGTAATGGAGGTGTTTATAGACCGGACGAGCAGATTTTTACTGCTTTAGAATTGGCTAGTGTTCAATCTGGAGAATATATAAATTGGGAAAAAGAAATATTGAATACAGGTACTACTCAAAATCATAACTTGAGTGTTTCTTCAGGAAGTGAAAATACGAATGTATTTACGAGTTTTAATTATATCGATATTAAGGGTGTGATTCCCAACTCGGATTATCAAAAAGTGACTGCGAGAGCAAATGTAGATCAGAGGGTTAACAAATGGTTAAAGATTGGTTTGAATACTTCTTTCCAATTTTCAGAATCGAATGATCCTAACAATAGTGGAATTTTGCTTAATTCTATCACTACTTCTCCACTGGGTCAAATTTATAATGAAGATGGATCTTACCGTTGGTTACCTGGTGGACTTGAAGAAAATAAGAATCCGTTAATAGATATTTATGAAACCAGTACAAATAACAATAGCAGGAATGACATTATAAATATTTTTATGGATATTTCTCCTTTTAAAAATTTCAACTACAGATTAAATAGTAGTAGAAGATCTTGGAATGGTAAGACGGTTTCCTACAACACAGCCAAGTCTTTAAGTGGTATTGCTAACGCTGGTCAAGGTGGTGGAAGTATTAATTTTCAAGATAATGTAGAGTATCAATTAGAAAACATTCTTTCTTATAACTTTAATATTCTTGAAAAAAATCATTTTGGTGTAACAGGAATTCATAGTGTGACGGAGTCTAAATACAATGATTTTACCAATAATGCAACTAGACTGCCTAATGATATTCTTGGAATTTATGGACTTGAAGCAGCAACATTAAATACTCCTTATATAGGTGGAAATAGAAAAGCTTTGGTTTCTTTTGCCGGAAGAGTAGAATATGATTTTGATAATAAATATTATTTTACAGTTTCTGCCAGAGCAGATGCTTCATCCGTATTTGGAACAGAAAATAAATGGGGTTTCTTTCCAGCAGTTAACGCCGGATGGAATGTTCATAAGGAAAGTTTTTTAGATAATCTTCCAGAAATTAACAATTTGAAATTGAGAGTTAGTTATGGTAAAGTAGGGAATCAACCCCAAAATGCCTATCAAAGTTTAGCTTCTGCATCTCAAAGAGATTATATTATTAATGGAATTAAGGTTTCAGGATATGTGCCTGGTTCCGCTTTGTCAAATCCAGGATTGAAATGGGAAACATCTACACAATTGAATGCTGCGATAGATTTAGGATTGTTCAAAAACAGAGTTCAAGCAACTGTTGAATTTTATAATACTCGAACAACAGATTTGTTGATCTATGAATCTCTAAATGCAAATACAGGTTATAGCTCAAAGTTATCAAACCTTGGAGAGGTAGAAAATCAGGGTATTGAAGCTACTTTGAACACTGCAATTATCAGGAATAAAGATTTTAAATTTAATATAGGATTAACATTCACTAAAAACACTAACAAAATTATTAGTATTTATGGTAAAGATGAAAATGGCGACGGGATTGAGGACGATGCAGTAGGTAACAATTGGTTTATAGGAAAACCTATTGATGTTTATTATCAGTATAAAGCTATTGGAATCTTTCAAGAAGGTGAAAATATTGCAGGCTCTGCTCAACCACTTGCTTTGCCTGGAGATATAAAATTATACGATGCAGATCCTACTGATGGTATCATAAATCCAAATGCAGATAGAATTATAACCTCTAAAATGCCAGACTGGTTTGGGACTTTATCTTTGAGCATGGAGTACAAAGGATTCGACTTCTCTGCTGATGTCACTACTGTTCAGGGAGTGACTAAAGACAACTCCTTTTTATATGGGTATTTAACTGGTGGTTCTTTACGAGCAATTAAAAACGGTATTAAACAAAACTATTGGACTCCAGAAAATCCTGGGGGAGATTTTCCAAGACCTCGTGATGGGAATGATCCTGACAATATTTATTTTAAGGGATTACAAGATGCTTCTTATGTTAGATTACAAAACATTTCTTTAGGTTTCACTATGCCTAGTAATTGGATCTCCTCTTTGGGATTAAGTAATGTTAGGCTTTATTTGACAGGAAGTAATTTATTAACTCTTACCGATTTTCAATCGTATAGCCCAGAAAAAAGCCCAGGAGAATATCCTGAAGCAGTAAGTTTTGTGACTGGATTGCAGATTGGCTTTTAATAAAATAAAATTTAAAATTTAAAAATTATGAAAAATAAAAATTTTTTAATTGTTATTGCTTTATTCTCCACCTTGGCGTTTATTTCTTGTGAACAGTTTTTGGAGGAGGAAGTTTTAGATCAAATCACTGTAGATTATATTTATAGCTCTCCCGCCGGATTAGAAGTTGGTGTCAATGCCCTTTATAATCAAATGCGATACTATAATTGTCCCTCAGGAGATAATTCGGCCTTATGGTCTAATGTCTTTTTTATGGCAGCAACTGATTTAGGGTTACACCGAACATGGAATACTCCTTATGGTACTAATCATACACCAACAGCTTATACCGGTGAAAAATGGGTACAAGGGTATAGAATTATCGACAGATGTTCTGCTATTATAACCAGTGCAAGAACTATTGATATGGATGTTACAGCAAAAAATAAATTAGTAGCTCAAGCAAGAGTTATTAGAGGTGAATTATATTTGGATTTGAAACAAATGTATGGTGCTATATTAATTGATACCATACCCACTACACCAGATAATATTAACGATCCGGTAGAATACATCGTAGCAAAAGATGAGGATGTATTTCAATTAATCAATAGCGATCTTGATTTTGCAGTGCAACATCTTGATTTTAAAGTTTCACCAGGTCGTTATGGACAAGGTGTGGCAAGACATTTACGAGGTAAAAGTGCTTTATGGCAAAAGGATTGGACTGAAGCTGCGGCACAATTTGATGCAGTTATAACTGAAGGAACACATGGGATAGTTTCTCTTAGCGAAGTGTTTGGTCAAAATGTAAACCATAAAGAAGCTCTGTTAGTGTATCAAAAAGATCAATTGTTAGGTAATACCGATAATCTTGCTGGAGGTGGTGGTTCTTGGTTGGGAGCTGTTTTTAATCAAAGACTATATGAGTTGCAATCTGGAGAGATTGTTCCAGATGTTGCCTATGGTGGTCAGGCTTTAGGGTGGTTCTTTCCTAATAATTATTTAAAATCTCTTTATGATAAAACAAATGATCTAAGATTTAAGATTTATTATTTTTCAGACAACTATTTGGATTATAAAGTGAATAAGGTAGGGCATCCTAGATTTGGTGAATCAATTAGTAAACCGGAGGATAATTATAGAAGATTTCATTGGAGTTTGAAGAAATATTTTGATACAGAAAAACTTCCTTTAACCAATGATAGCTGGAAAGATTATATTTATTACAGATTAGCTGAAACCTATTTGTTAGGATCTGAGGCACATCATAATCTGGGGAATGATCCAAAAGCCCTTGAATATCTTAACAAAGTAAGAAGGAGAGGGTATACGGGAAGTGCTACAAGTACAGTAACCACCTTTGATATTACTAGTTGGACTTTGAATACTTACTTAGATGAGTCAGCAAGAGAATTGGCATTCGAAAATAATAGATGGTTTTTATTAAAAAGATTAGGGTTATTAGTGGAAAGACAAGGATTGTATTACCGAACTAGTCCTTCTGGAACAATTGCGGGTGAGACTGCTTTACCAATGAAATCATTTATGGTTAATATGCCAATTCCTCAAAGTCAAATTGACTTGATGGGTAATCCGGAAGGATTTAATGTGGGCTATTAGTTTTATTAGTTAGTTAGTTAGTGAAGATGATGATTGAGGTTTAAAATAATTGTTTAAGCCTCTCTTATCGGTTAAATGCTAAAAGCAATTAATTTAAATTGTACTCTAATTTTCGATAAAAATAGAATTACTTAAGTAGACTCATTTATCGAAACTTTAAAATAGAAAAAATATTTTTTAAGGATATTATTAATAAAGAAACTAATTTATTAAATATAAATTTTAGTTTTTAAAAACAACATGATGATGAAAAAACAAATTATTTTGGGGGTATTATACGTTTTATTATTTACCTCCTGTAGTGGTGATGAATCAATAGTATTAATTAATGTTGACGGAGCCAGTAATGAAGTTACAGTTAATCCTTCAACACAAATAAATTTAAAGGAAAAAGCCAAATTTAAAATTGGAGCAGCAGTTAAAGTTGCAGATTTACAAGGGGATGTAAACTATAGTAATGCTGTCCGCACCCATTATAGCCAAATTACTGCAGAGTATGAAATGAAAATGGCTAATATTTGGTCTAGTTCGACCTCTTATAATTGGA
Organism: Flavobacterium sp. DSR3-2; assembly: GCF_049896525.1. NCBI lineage: Bacteria > Pseudomonadati > Bacteroidota > Flavobacteriia > Flavobacteriales > Flavobacteriaceae > Flavobacterium > Flavobacterium sp. DSR3-2. The sequence goes on along the minus strand of NZ_JAFCUM010000021.1, from coordinate 21,910 downwards.
CTTCTTCAGATTACCTCGTTAATTATGCAAAAAATAACAATATGGAAGTGCATGGGCACACCCTAATCTGGTATAATTCATTTCCAGATTGGTTTAAAAATGCTAAATATGATTCTATCGTTTTCGAATCAAAAGTAAAGATTTATATCACAGATGTAGTTGGAAGGTATAAAGGAAAGATAAAAAGTTGGGACGTAGTAAATGAAGTATTTGCCGATGGTGGTGCTCTAAGAGAAGAGGGGATTATAAAAACCGTATTTAAAGATCCTATTGGGTTTTATGGCAGATGCTTTCAATATGCAAGAGCAGCAGATCCCGATGCGAAATTATTTTATAATGATTATAGTGTTGTATTAGACTCCGGTAAAAGAGCTGCTATGAAAAATATGGTTAAAAAATTCAAGGCGAAAGGATATCCGATAGATGGTTTGGGAGATCAATTTCATTATGGTAATGACACTAATAAACAGACTATAATAAGTGGTTTTTTGGATCTTGCAAGTACCGGATTGTTACTTCATATTTCAGAATTGGATATTAAAGTGAATGTTAATAAATCAGATTCTTATGTTTTTACTGATGCAGAAACTCAAAAACAAGCTGCTACATATAAATATATAGTTGAGATGTACGAAGCCTTACCTGTAAATCAAAAATTCGCTATTACTACTTGGGGTGTGACAGATAAATATACTTGGTTAACCGGATGGTGGCATCCAAAAGAATATCCCCTGCTATTAGATAATAATTATAATAAGAAGCCAGCTTATCAGGGTTTTTTAAATGGTTTAAAATAAAAATAGGGAATTCAAATTCAGCCATATTTATTAATATTTTAGTTTCTTCATTATTAGAGATGGCTTTCAAGCACACTTATTTCTGATCAAAATCATTTAAAATGAAAAAAATCATAGCATTTTTACTAGTCCTTTGTCTTTATTCTTCAATTACTTGGAGCCAAAAAAAATCGAAACAAAAAACGGATATTAATAATAAAGTATCTGAATTACTCACTAAAATGAGTATTGAAGAAAAAATTGGGCAAATGACCCAAATCACTTTCGGCAATTTTGAAGAAAAAGGAAAACCTGGAATTATTAGTTTTGAAAAATTAAACGAAGGGATTCAAAATTATCATATTGGTTCAATATTAAATATTCCCAATCCCTATGCGCCGAACAAAGAGCGTTGGAATGAGATAATGACCACCATTAATGAGGCAAGTAAAAAAACTAGAATGAAAATACCTGTTTTATACGGTATTGATGCTGTACACGGTTCTAGTTATACTCAGGGAGCAACTTTATTTCCTCACCAAATTGGAATGGCAGCCACATTTAACACAGAAATAGTAAAGAAAGGAGCAGAGATTTCAGCTTATGAAACCAGAGCATCCTCCATTCCTTGGGTCTTTTCCCCCGATTTAGATTTGCCAAGAAATCCTTCTTGGTCCAGAATATGGGAATCTTTCGGAGAAGATGTGTATTTATCCTCAAAGATGGGAGTGGCGATGATAGCTGGTTTTGAAGGTGAAAACGTTGGTTCAAAATACCATGTAGCATCCTGCATGAAACATTTCATAGGATATGGTAGCACCACAACAGGAAAAGACAGAACTCCGAGTATTATTCCAGAACGCGTACTAAGACAATTTGACTTACCGATTTATGAAGCGGCAATAAATGCAGGCGCCAAAAGTATTATGATTAGTTCCGGAGAAATAAATGGAACTCCTGTTCATGCCAGTAACTACTTAATCACGGAAGTGTTGAAAAAAGAATTGGGATTTGAAGGTGTTGTCGTTACAGATTGGAAAGATATTATTTACCTCCATACCCGACATAAGGTGGCCGAAACTAACAGAGATGCCGTTCGGATTTCGGTAATGGCTGGGATTGACATGAGCATGGTTCCTGAAGATTATTCGTTTTACACCGATTTATTAGACTTGGTGAACAAAGGAGAAGTGCCAATGTCCCGAATTGATGATGCTGTTAGCCGAATTTTAAAAATGAAAATGGAACTGAATTTATTCGAAAATACAGTTGCCAATTTAAAAGACTATCCCAAATTTGGTTCTCAGGAGTTTATTGATGCAGCCTATAATGCAGCTAAAGAATCCATCACTTTATTAAAGAATAAGCACACAATTTTACCTTTAAATAAAAATGAAAAAATATTAGTTACCGGTCCTACGGCCAATAGTATGATGTCACTAAACGGTGGATGGACTTATACTTGGCAAGGAGAGAATACGGATAAAATTGCAACTGATAAATTTACTATTCTAGAAGCATTACAGCATAAAGTAGGTACTGCAAATATTCTTTATACTAAAGGTGCCGATTTATTGCTTGAAAATGAGATAGAAATAAATAAAGCAGTTGAATTAGCTAAAGACGTTTCGAAAATTATTATTTGTTTAGGTGAAAAAAATTATACTGAAACCCCCGGAGACATTAGTAACTTATTTATTAGTGCTTCACAAATAAAATTAGCACAGGCTCTTTCTAAATTAAATAAACCTATTATTCTAGTTTTGAATGAAGGGAGACCTCGGTTGATTAGTGATTTTGAAGATAAAATGGATGCTATTATTCAATGTTATTTACCGGGTAATGAAGGAGGAAGAGCTTTAGTAGATATTCTATATGGTGATGTAAACCCTAGCGGAAGATTGCCTTATAATTACCCTAGATATCCCAATTCATTAGAGAAATACAATCGAAAATATACTGAAAGTTTGGGTGACGAAGAACAAAACAATGATGCAAAATACGAGAGAAGTTATCATCCGCAATTTGAATTTGGTACTGGATTGTCGTATACCAACTTTACTTATACTAACCTTCAAATTGATAAAACTGAAATTTTCAGTACGGATAATGTTACTGTAACAGTAGATGTAAAAAATACAGGAACACGAGCTGGAAAAGAGGCTGTTTTACTCTATCTCTCCGATATTTATGCTAGTATTACTCCGGAAGTGAAGTCTTTGAAACGTTTTGAGAAAATTGATTTATCCCCAAATGAAAGTAAAACAGTTCGTTTTACATTAAACCAAAAAGATTTGGAGTTTGTAAATAATGACCTTAAGTGGATTTCTGAAAAAGGGACTTTTAAAATTCAAATTGCAAACCTCTCACGAGAGTTTTTGTTAAAATAATTTTTAGATAATCAAATAGCTGTTACAATTTTAAAATAAAGAGCTCCCTTTATTAAATTACGCGAATAACGGACATCCAAACCCCTAAAGAAAAATTTTAGGATCCCTTTCTGGATAAAGAATATATAATATTTGTGATATAAATATCAAAGTCATTATCAAATAAACTCATTATTAATATAAAAATTTATAACCATGATTTTAAAACAAACCACAACCTCTAAATTGAGCTGTTTTCTTTTATTAGTTTCTTTAAGTATACTTTCTTGTGACGATAATATTAGGGAGGTTTCCATTTATAATAAAGGACAGCTAGAAGCGAGTTCAACCAACACCTCAATCAAAGCCACTGAAACAGTAAGCTACCAAGATTTGTCCACAAAAGTACAAAGTAGGAAATGGACTTTTCAAGGAGGAACCCCTTCCGCATCTACCGATGCAAATGTTGTAGTTACCTATGCTACAGGAGGTAGTTATTTTGCGACTTTGGAGATAAAATATGTAGATAATCAGATAGAAAAAAAGACTTTTGCCGTAGAGGTTGAAGCGGCTCTAGTACCTGTAGTTCCTGCAACAGAAAAACTAGGGATTTACACAGAAGATGTAGCCATTACCAAAACAGCAGCTACGGTAGCTTGGGTTTCAGCGAATCAGTTTGTTATTGCGAATAATACTTCTGGAGGTTATGAAGGCGCTTTCAAAAGCTTTTCACTACCCGATACTGCTCCAGCTGCAGAGTCTAAGTGGGTAATGGCAATTTTATCCCTAGTTACTTCTACTGATATTTCATCCTATACATATATTAATCTAGCAGTAAAAACTACAAGTACTGGTAAAATTAGATTTCGAATGAAAGATGCTGCTAATACAGGATATGTTGAAATCGATGCAAATAACACTGTTTATGGATTAAAAAGAGATGGTAATTGGAATATGGTTCAAATCCCTTTGGCCAATTATAAAACGCAAAATCCTGCATTAGATTTAACAAAAATAAAGGATATTCTAGTACTTAGAAGTGTTGATGGTGAAGATGTAAGAACTTTAAATAATTATACTTTTTCTATTGATAATGTATTTTTATCTAAATAATTTATAGTTTTCTTTTCATAATTCAAGCTGTAATTTTCTGCCTTGTATCACTATTTTCTTTTTAGGAGTTTAGTGTTAAATAATTAAAAATCAATTTAAATGAGATATTCTATTCCTCTATTTTTCTGTTTGTTTATAAACCTATTTTCAGTTCAAGCACAAAATCATATTAAATATCAAAAAGTTGAAACTCGAAAAAACGCACTCGATCCGGAATGGGTAACCTATGAGGCAAGGACAGTTGATAAACTGCCTGGATTTTCGGCTGAAAAGGCATCGAAAACATCTGTTTATGGCGGATGGAAAATTTGGAAAAAAGAAGCTACAGGATTTTTTAGAACTCAAAAAATAAATGAGAGATGGTGGATTATTGATCCTGAAGGCTATCCGTTTATTCATAAAGCAGTGGTTGCGGTATCACCGGGTCGTTCAGTAAATCAGCAAATAGCATTTGACAAAAAATTTGGAACAACAAAAAATTGGGCAAAAAAAGAAACACAGTTATTGCGTAATTATGGTTTTAATGGCGTTGGAGCTTGGTCAAATTTGGATCTTTTAAAAAAAGAAGAAAATCCATTGATTTATACTTTAATCATTTCTCCAATGGGTATGTATCATTCAGAACATCTAAAAAAATATGGGGGAAGTTATAAAACTGCCAGTTGGCAAAATTATCGTTTTGATTTGGCTATGGTTTTTGACAAAGAATTTGATGCTTACATCGCAAAAGCAATCGCTCCCTTATCTAAATATAAAGAGGATAAATATTTATTAGGGTATTTTACAGACAATGAATTGCCTTGGTATACTGATGCTCTGGACAAACATTTAACTTTATTAGCCAAGGACGAGCAAGGATACATTGCTGCTAAAGCCTGGCTAGACGAAAGGAAGGGTTTTAATGCCTCCATCTCTGATGTAATCCAAGAAGACAGAATGGCTTTTACTGCTTTTTATTTTGAAACCTATATGAAAAAAGTTACTAAGGCATTGCGTAAGGCGGATCCCAATCATCTTTATCTGGGCTGTCGTTTTAATCAGGACAAAGGGCAAGAGTTGACTAATCCTGAAATTTTTAAAGTGGCTGGAAAATACATGGATGTTATTTCGATTAACCATTATCGTAAATGGGAGCCTAGTCAAGAAATTTTAAACAATTGGGGCGAATGGTCTGGAAAACCCTTCATGATAACCGAATGGTATACCAAAGCAGAAGATTCAGGTTTGCCTAATAATACAGGTGCCGGATGGTTAGTCAAGACCCAGAAAGATCGCGGTTATTTCTATCAAAATTTTACTTTGGAATTACTTAAGAATAAAAATTCTGTGGGCTGGCATTGGTTCAAATATATGGATAATGATCCTGAGGATTTAAGTACAGATCCTTCAAATAGGGATTCAAATAAGGGAATTGTAAATAGTAAGTTTGAACCGTATTTACCCTTGTTGAAAGAAATGAAAATTATTAATGATAATGCCTTGAACTTGATTCAATATTTTGACAAAAAAGAATAAATATGAAGTCCCCCCATTTCTTTATATACTTTTTCCTTCTTTTATTTTTATTTTCAATAAAAAGTATTAGTGCACAGGAAAATGAGTTAGAAAACAAAATTGAGAAGGTTTTATCAAAAATGACACTTCGCGAAAAGATAGGACAAATGAACCAAATTAACGGTCGTAATCTTTCGGATCAATTATACGAACAAATTCGTTCTGGAGAAGTTGGCTCTATGTTGAATGTTGGAAGTCCTGAATTAGTAAATCAATTGCAAAAAATTGCAAGAGAGGAATCTAAGACTGGGATTCCACTAGTAATTGCCAGAGATGTTATCCATGGATTTAAAACTATGTTTCCGATACCCTTAGGTCAGGCAGCTTCATTTGATCCTGATATTGTAGAAATAGGGGCGAAAATAGCAGCAAAAGAAGCTTCAGAACGAGGAATACGTTGGACTTTTGCCCCGATGATGGATATTTCCAGGGACGCGCGTTGGGGCAGAATTGCGGAAAGTTTTGGTGAGGATACTTATTTGACCCAAATGATGGCAGTTGCTATGATTAAGGGTTTTCAAGGAAAAGATTTGTCGAAACCGTCATCCATTGCTGCAAGTGCTAAACACTTTATTGCTTATGGAGCCGTTGAAGGAGGACGTGATTATAATACGACAAATATTACAGAAAGACAATTAAGAAACATTTACTTACCTCCTTTTGAAAAAGCAATTCGAGAAGCAAATTGTGCTACTTTAATGACTTCGTTTAATGCCAATGATGGAATACCGGCCAGTGGGAATGACTATTTGTTGAAAAATGTATTGCGAGAAGAATGGGGTTTTGATGGTGTTGTGGTATCTGATTGGGCGTCAATAAAGGAGATGATCCAAATTGGATTTTGTGAGGACAATAAAGACGCTGCCCGAAAAGGAGTGCTTGCGGGAGTAGATATTGAAATGGTTTCGAGTTGTTATCTTGAAAATATCGAAGCTTTGATCTCCGAAGGTAAGTTGCAACAAAAAGTAATTGATGATGCGGTTCGAAATATTTTACGATTAAAATTCCGATTAGGACTATTCACCAATCCTTATACGGATTTAAACAAGAAAACATCAAGCTACTCTGAGTCGCATTTACAAGCAGCTAAACAAGCTGCAGAAGAATCATTTGTTTTGCTTAAGAATAAGAATAATATATTACCTATAAGTAATAAAGTGAAGACGATAGCAATTATTGGCCCAATGGCTGACGCAGCCCATGACCAAATGGGAACTTGGAGTTTTGATGGTGAAAAAGAAATGACACAAACGCCTTTACAGGCTTTGAGAAAGCAATATGGAAAGGAAGTAAAGTTTATTTATGAGCAAGGGATTGCCTATAGCAGAGATACGAGTACAGCTCGTTTTTCTAAGGCTATAACTTTAGCAAAACAGGCCGATATGGTTCTTGTTTTTGTAGGAGAGGAAGCCATATTATCTGGTGAAGCTCATAGTTTGGCGCAAATAAATTTAAAAGGAGCGCAATCTGAATTAATTGCAGCACTGAGTAAAACAGGAAAACCAGTTGTGACTTTGGTAATGGCAGGAAGACCTTTAACTATTGCAAAAGAAATTGATCAGTCTGATGCTGTACTGTATTTATGGCATCCTGGTACAATGGGAGGTCCTGCAATTGCTGATATTTTATTTGGAAAATCAGTTCCTAGCGGTAAATTACCAGTGACTTTTCCAAAATATGTAGGACAAATTCCTGTTTATTATAATCATGATAAAATAGGTAGGCCAGCCACTAAAAAAGAAACTTTATTGCAGGAAATACCACTTGAAGCCAAACAATCTTCTTTGGGAACTTCCTCTTATTATTTGGATGCTGGTTTTGATGCGTTATTTGATTTTGGATATGGTTTGTCGTATACCACCTTCGAATATTCGAACCTAGTTCTGTCAACAGTTACACTTTCTGAATCGGAAGATTTAACGGTCACAGTAGATTTAAAAAATACTGGACGCTACCAAGGAACTGAGGTTGTACAATTATATACAGCTGACATATTTGGCTCAACAGCCCGACCTATAAAAGAACTTAAAGATTTTAAGCGTATTAGTTTAAAACCAGGGGAAACCCAAAAAGTAAGATTTATACTCCCGATTTCAAAACTTGCTTTTTGGGATATTAACAATAAAAAAGTTGTCGAAGCAGGTCAATTTAATCTGATGGTCGGAGGAAATAGCCAGGAGGTATTAATAAAAGAATTTAAAGTTCTTTAGAAAAAATCAATATGAGAAAAATTATTATTATATGTTTTGTCCTTTTTTTCGGTGCTAAAACAATTGCACAAGAAGTGCCTTTGGTTTCCAATATTTTTTCGAGAAACAATATTAGCCTAAATGGAAAATGGAATTATGTTATAGATCCTTTGGAAAACGGCTATTATGATTACCGACTTAATCCATTTAAAACTAATGGTTTTTTTGAAAATAAAAAGGCTTCCAACCCTTCTGAATTGGTTGAGTATAATTTAGATACATCACCCATCATGGATATACCATCGGATTGGAACAGTCATGATAGGAGTTTGTTTTTTTATGAAGGAACTGTTTGGTTCAAGAAAGATTTCATTTATAAAAAATCGGCGGGTACAAAAGGTATTCTCTATTTTGGAGCTGTTAATTATGATGCAAAGGTTTATGTAAACGGAAAATTGGTTGGAGCGCACATTGGTGGATACACTCCTTTTAATTTTGATGTTACAGATGTTTTAGTCGATGGGAATAATTTTGTTGTCGTGAAAGTTGATAATAAGCGCCTCAAAGATGCAGTTCCAACTGTAAATATGGATTGGTGGAATTATGGTGGAATTACTCGAGATGTTTTGCTTTCTCAAGTTCCTAATACCTATATTGAAGATTATCTTATACAATTAGACAAAATAAAGGAGGGTGTTATTTCCGGATGGGTAAAATTGAATGTTTCAGTTGCAAATCAATCAGTGACTATTGCAATTGCAGAACTTAAAATAAAAAAGCAAGTTGTTACAGATACTAGTGGTATGGCATACTTTGAAGTAAAAGCTAAACCAGTTTTGTGGACACCTGAAGTTCCAAAATTATATGCTGTCACGGTAAGTAAATCGGATGAGAATATAGCAGAAACCATTGGTTTTAGAACTATAAAAACTAAAGGAAAAACTATTTTATTGAATGGTAAAAAAGTTTTTTTAAGGGGAATTAGTATACACGAAGAGGCTCCTTTTCGACAAGGTAGAGCTTGGACTAAGGAAGATGCTGTAACCTTATTGACTTGGGCCAAGGAATTAGGATGTAATTATGTTCGTTTGGCTCATTATCCACATAATGAAACAATGGTGCGTGAGGCGGAGAAGATGGGCTTGATGGTTTGGTCGGAAGTTCCTGTTTATTGGACTATTTCTTGGACTAATCCTGATACTTATGCTAATGCAGAACGCCAATTACATGATATGATTTATAGGGATAAGAATCGTTGTGGTGTAATTATATGGTCTATTGCAAATGAAACACCACACGGCTCAGATCGTGACGTATTCTTAGGTAAGTTATCTAAATATGCACGTCAACAAGATAATAGTCGTTTAATTAGTATGGCAATGGAAGTTACTAAAAGCCCAAATAACATCAATAAAATTCAAGATAATATGAACGAATTTGTAGATATCATTAGTTTTAATCAGTATTTGGGATGGTATAGAGGAACTAATGAATCTTGTAAATTGATGCAATGGGATATTCCTTATAATAAGCCAGTAATTATTAGTGAATTCGGAGGCGGTGCATTACAAGGATTATACGGAGATAAAACGGAACGTTGGACCGAAGAATATCAAGAAGAATTATACAAACAAAATACGCAGATGTTTGATCGAATTGATGGATTAGCAGGTGTTTCTCCCTGGATATTGGTTGATTTTAGATCCCCTAGACGGCAATTGCCTGGTATTCAAGATTTCTTTAATCGAAAAGGATTAATTTCTAGTTCAGGTATTAAGAAAAAAGCCTTCTTTGTTATGAAAGAGTGGTATGAAAAGAAAGAAAAAGAATATAAATAGAATTTATTAAAAAAGAGGAGTTGAAAATTTGCATATCTAGATGTCAGTTTGAAAGCTTATAAAAAAACAACTAATTATATCAGATGAAAAATCAAATTAAGCACCGGATCTTACCATTTATGGTCTTTTTATTTTTAATAAACCAAAGTATTGTATTAGCACAAAAAGTAACGGATCCGAAATATGCGTTTATTCAAAATGAACGATTGGGACGCGGTATCAATATATTAAGTGCAGATCCTATATGGAGAGATCCTTTAAAAGCCCGAATGAATTCTGATCATTTCAGATTAATCAAAGAAGCTGGTTTTGGAAATGTTCGTATTGCAATTAATCCTTTTGGATTTGCTCTAAATCAAACGGATTTTACAATAGATCCTACTTTTTTTATAGCTCTTGATTGGGCAATTCAACAAGCCTTAAACAATAAGCTGATGGCTATTATTGATTTTCACGCGCACATTGCCATGCAAGAAAAGCCATTGAAAAAAAAGGCAATGTTTCTCGCTATGTGGAAACAAATAGGTGATCGCTATAAGGGATTCCCTAGTGATGTATTATTTGAAATCTGCAATGAACCCAATATGGATCCAGCCATATGGAATGAAATTCATAGTGAGGCTTATGCCATTTTAAGAAAATCAAATCCAAGTCGTACACTCCTCCTTGGGACGATAAACGGAAATCAGATTTTGCATTTAAAGGATCTCATATTACCTGAAAACGACAAAAATATAATTGTTGCTATTCATTATTATTCTCCTATTCAGTTTACGCATCAAGGTGCTCCATGGTCGAAAAAAAACAAGGATTTAAGTGGAATATCTTGGACTAATACTAAGAGTGCAGAGGAGGTTATTAAGAAAGATTTCGATCTCGCAGATGCATGGTCAAAAAAAAATATGCTGCCAATTACTTTGGGTGAATTTGGTGCCTACGAAAAAGCAGAGGAATCTTCCCGCATCCGATGGACCGATTATGTTGCCAGACAAGCTGAAGCTAGAAACTGGAGCTGGAGTTACTGGCAGTTCGATTCTGATTTTATTGTTTACGATATTAATAAGGAGGAATGGGTGCTCCCTATTTTAGGAGCACTTATCCCAAAACAATATAAGCCTTCGAGATAATACAACAGTCTTTAATAAAAATATAATGAGAAATAATAATATAAAGTATATAGTATTAGCAATAGCTTTAACAAGTCAATTATCTAATGCGCAACAAAAAAACACTATCTATAAAAAGGGTTGGATCGATTTTAATAAAAATGGAACCATGGATGTCTATGAGAATCCAAAAGAATTGCTGGAGAAGAGGGTACAAAATTTACTTTCTCAAATGAATTTGGACGAGAAAACAGCTCAAATGGCAACTCTTTATGGGTATAAAAGAGTATTGAAAGATTCTTTGCCAACCCCACAATGGAAAAATGAAATTTGGAAGGATGGTATTGCCAATATCGACGAACATTTGAATGGTGTAGGATTATTGACTAAAAATGGGCGGAATGATGTAGTTTCAAAAAATTTGATCTATCCTTTCAGCAATCATGCAGAGGCGATTAACAAAACTCAGAGATGGTTTGTAGAAGAAACGCGACTGGGGATTCCGGTAGATTTCACAAATGAAGGTATTCATGGTTTAAATCATACCAAAGCCACTCCACTTCCTGCTCCAATAGGAATTGGTTCCACTTGGAATAAGAACTTAGTTTTGAAAGCAGGTCAGATTGCTGGTCGTGAGGCTAAAGCTCTAGGATATACTAATGTTTATGCACCTATTTTAGATTTGGCCAGAGATCCCAGATGGGGACGCGTACTGGAAACCTATGGTGAAGATCCTTTTTTAGTTGCTGCTTTAGGAACACAAATGGTCAAAGGAATTCAAAGTCAGGGTGTTGCCTCTACTCTAAAGCATTATGCGGTTTATAGTGTGCCTAAAGGAGGACGTGATGGAAATGCCAGAACTGATCCGCATGTTAATCCACGTGAGTTGCAGGAAATACATCTTTATCCTTTTAAAAAAGTAATTCACGATGCACAACCAATGGGAGTGATGAGTAGTTATAACGATTGGAATGGAGAACCCATATCTGCAAGCCATTATTTTTTAACTCAATTATTGCGTTGGGAGTTTGGTTTTACCGGATACGTGGTAAGTGATAGTGAAGCAGTTGAATTTATTCATACAAAGCACCAAATTGCAACCACTTACCAAGATGCCGTTCGACAAGTAGTAGAAGCGGGTCTAAATGTTCGCACGCATTTTACTCCTCCTGACGATTATATTTTGCCTTTGCGTAATTTGGTAAAAACCGGAAAATTGGCAATAAAAACAATTGACAACAGGGTAGCCGAAGTGTTGAGAGTAAAATTTAGATTAGGACTTTTTGATGTGCCTTATGTGAAAGATACTAAAGCTGCTGATCAAATTGTAGGTGCAGATAAAAATAAAGATTTCGTTTTAGAGATCCAAAAGCAATCTTTGGTTTTACTTAAAAATGAGGGAAGTTTACTTCCTTTGGATAAAAGTAAAATCCAAAAAATACTGATTACTGGCCCTTTGGCTGCAGAAGAAAATTATATGGTCAGTCGTTATGGACCTCAAGAGCTAAAAAACACTAGCATTCTTGAGGGTATCAAAGAATATTTGGGGACGGGCGTTGTTATTGATTATGCAAAAGGATGTAATGTCATTGACTCTAATTTTCCTGAAAGTGAACTTATTACTTTTCCTTTGACTTCCAAAGAGCAAAGTGATATTGATCATGCCGTGTTTTTAGCGAAACAAAACGACATTATTATTGTAGCTCTTGGAGAAGATGAGAAAACTACTGGGGAGAGTAAGTCCAGAACTTCTCTTGGTTTACCAGGACGTCAGCAACAATTGTTAGAAGCTTTACATGCAACAGGAAAACCTGTAGTTTTGGTGTTGATTAATGGACAACCACTAACTATCAATTGGGCCAATAAATTTATTCCCTCTATTTTAGAGGCTTGGTTTCCTAGTCAATTAGGAGGTAAGGCAATTGCAGAAACGCTTTTTGGAGATTATAATCCTGGGGGAAAATTATCGGTTACTTTCCCGAAAGCAGTTGGACAAATCGAATTTAATTTTCCCTATAAACTAGGTTCTCACGCTTCACAAGGAAAAGAAGGTCCAAATGGTTTTGGAAATACACGTGTAAATGGAGCGCTTTATCCTTTTGGATACGGATTGAGTTACACGTCCTTTGGTTATTCCGATTTGAAAGTTAGCCCTAGTCAATTGAATTCACAGTCAGAAATTAAAGTTTCCGTAGATGTTAGCAATACTGGAAAAATTACAGGCGATGAGGTTGTACAATTGTATCTAAGTGATAAGTATGCCAGTGTTGTGACCTATGATTCCGTGTTGAGAGGATTTGAAAGAGTGACTTTAAAGCCAGGAGAAACAAAAACAGTCCATTTTACTTTAGAACCCTCGGATTTAATGTTGTTGGATAAAAACATGAAATGGATGGTAGAGCCGGGAGATTTTGAAATCAAAATAGGTTCGTCATCTGAGGATATTAAATTGAAACAAACTGTTACAATTATGCCTTAAAAATAAATAGGGGCTAAATTTATAAAATGAATTCACTTTTAGTGAAGTACTACTTTTATCTTTTATATCTACCTAAATAAGATAGAAAAACTTGTTTTTACTTTTGTTATAATTTGATAAGACTATTTATGGAATCCATTTTTTATACCTTTTTAAATTGTTTGAGCACTTATTAGAGAAAGACAGTCTTCTGTCTGGATAACATTACCCCATTTGCAGATTTTACATTTGTAAATGCGATGAATATATAGACATAGCAGTTTGATTTTATGATTCTAATACGCTTTAATATATTGTAATCTAAAATATAGTGTAATAGAAATGAAATAATAATAAATACAAAAAATACAGTAATAGAAAACTATGACTACTCTTAATGATAATATTAATAATAGGCGAATTGTAACTTTTGGTGAAATACTAATGCGGCTTTCACCTCCAAACCATTTGAAACTTTCTCAAACAAGTACTTTAGAGGTTCATTATGGTGGTGCTGAAGCTAATGTAGCAGCATCATTGTCTGTATTAGGAATTAAAACACAATTTGTTACCTCAGTGCCTGATAACGAACTTGGTTCTTCTGCTATTAACATGATGCGATCCTTTGGTGTGACTCCAATTGTTTTGAATCAAGGGAATCGACTAGGAGTGTATTATTTTGAACATGGTGCTTCAGAACGTCCTGGGAAAGTATTATACGACCGAAGTGGATCTTCTTTTTCCCAACTTCAAAAAGGAATGATTGATTGGGAATCTATTTTTGAAACTGCTGATTGGTTTCATTGGTCCGGAATAACTGCTGCTTTAAGTCTTGAGTTAGCAGAAGTTTGTGAAGAAGCCTTAATTATTGCTAGCCGAATGGGACTTCCTATTTCAGCAGATTTAAATTACCGTTCTAGCCTTTGGAATTACGGAAAAAAGGCTTCAGAAATCATGCCCAATTTGGTGCAGTATTGTGATGTGCTTTTGGGAGGTGTCGATGATTCGGAAAAGTGTCTTGATGTCAAAATTAGTACTTTGGATTCTAAGGAAATTGTTTTTGGAAAATGGATGGAAAGCTTTCCCAAACTAAAAACTATAGTTTCTACAGCTCGGTATTATGCGAATGCCTCATCAAATGGGATCAGTGCGGTTTTATGCAACGGAAAAGAAATGTTTGAATCTAAAAAATATAATATTAGTCACATCGTAGACCGAATAGGAACCGGCGATGCCTTTATGGCTGGGATCCTTTATGGAATGATTCAATGGCCTAATGATTCTCAGAGGGCTTTAGAGTTTGCAACTGCAGCCTCCTGCCTAAAACATTCAATAGTAGGAGATATCAATCTGGTCACAGTAGAAGAAGTCGAAGCCTTGATGAACGGAGCCAGTGGAAGCCGAGTGGTTCGATAAATAAAATTATAGATAGCATTTTGCTATTGAAATTCGAATTAAGATTATTTATGATGGTAATAGATACCCTAAATAACGCATCAAAATACTCTACTTTGCATCCTTCCTTTGCTAAAGCATTTGAGTTTTTGTAGCGAAATAATTTGTTAAATCTTGCTGAGGGTATTTCTGAAATTCCAGAAGGGTTGATTTTAATTGTCGCGACAGCAAATGCAAAAACAAAGAAGTAAAGTCTGAAAAATTTTGACTGTCATGATTAAAATATAGATATACAAGTTTGTGTAAGAGGTTTGGAAACCTATGTTTGGAAACTAAGAGAAAAATGTATGTCGCAAAATGGAGCTTATAATCCTGAAAAATATGTTCGGTATTTTAGCGACAGACCTGATGTGTATTTCAAATTATCGGTAGGTCAGTTTGCAATTTTCTTCCCAGAAGATTTACATGCACCGATGATTGGAGAAGGAGAAATAAAAAAAGTAGTAATTAAAGTTAAAATGTAGAGAATGAGTACAATTCAAAAAGTAACCGATGCCATTGTAGAACAAGGAATGCTTCCTTTGTATTTTAATACTGACGAAACTGAAACAATAGAAGTTTTGAGAGCACTTTACAGAGCAGGAATTAAAGCGGTTGAGTATACTAGTCGTGGCGAAACGGCAATGAGTAATTTTACTAAAATGGTTGAAGTTAGGAATACTGAAATGCCTGATTTGTTATTGGGTATTGGTACAATAAAAAATTTGAAACAGGCAGAATACTATTTAGCTGTAGGAGCTGATTTTTTTATCAGTCCAGGATTTGTTTCTGAAGTAGCCTCCTATCTTAAGAGTAAAGAAGTTTTATATAGCCCGGGTTGCATGACTCCAACAGAAATTATCACAGCTGAAAATACAGGTATAAAATTCATTAAACTTTTCCCTGGGAATATGTTAAGACCTGATTTCGTAAGTAGCATTAAAGATCTTTTTCCCAAATTGTTGTTTATGCCAACAGGTGGGGTGGAAACCACTAAGGAGAATATTGAAGCTTGGTTCCAAGCAGGAGTTTCGGCAGTAGGAATGGGAAGCAAACTAATTAGCAATCAATTAATGGCTGAGAAAGATTATGTAAGTATCGAATTTGATACCAAAAGGGTATTGAATTTAATTCAAACTATAAAAACTAATAAAAGAAAGTTATGAATTCAATATCGAATTTGAAAGGTAAAGTAGCATTAGTAACTGGGGGTACCGGAGTTCTTGGTAGTAATATGGCCTGGGTATTGGCAAAAAATGGAGTCATTACAGGAGTTCTTGGTTCGACAATTGAAAAAGCAGAAAAAGTAGCTGCACTCATTAGAAGTAAAGGAGGAGAAGCATTTGCTGTTAAAGCTAATGTGTTAAATAAAGAAGATATTGAATTAGTACGCGATTTTATTCTTGAAAAATATGGCCGACTAGACATTTTGATAAATGCAGCTGGTGGCAATTTGCCTGGCGCTACCATTGGCCCAGATCAAGAGATATATGATATGTCAGAAAGTGCTTTGCAAAAAGTATTGGATCTCAATATTATTGGAACAATGTTGCCATCACAGATTTTTTCTGAAATTTTCGCCAAACAAAAGAGTGGAATTATCGTGAATATTTCCTCTGCCACTGCGCAGAGACCATTGTCTAGGGTGGTGGGTTATTCAGCATCAAAAGCGGCTATCGATAATTTTACAAAATGGATGGCAGTTGAATTAGCCGTTAAATATGGTGAAGGTATTCGCGTTAATGCCATAGCGCCTGGTTTTTTTATTGGAGAACAAAACAAAGCATTATTATTATCGCCGGAAGGGGATTTGACAGCTAGAGGTGAAAAAATAATAGATCATACTCCAATGGGAAGGTTTGGAGTTCCTCAAGATCTTGACGGTGTACTTCTGTTTTTATGCAGTGACCTCTCCAAGTTCGTAACTGGAATTATTATTAGTGTAGACGGAGGTTTTGGTGCAACAAGTATCTAATTAAATAGTTAAAAATGGAACAGACATTAAGATGGTACGGACCCAATGATCCCGTTAGTTTATCGGATATTTTACAAGCCGGAGCTACCGGAGTTGTAACGGCTTTGCATCATATACCAAATGGCGAAGTTTGGGATATAGATGAAATTTTAAAAAGGAAAAAACTGATTGAATTTAAAGGAGGTAAAGCTTTTAATGGACTATCTGGTTTAAGCTGGTCAGTGGTAGAAAGCATTCCGGTTCATGAAGATATAAAAAAACGGAGTGGAGAATATTTAAAATATATTGAAAACTACAAACAAAGTATTAAAAATCTGGCTAGCTGTGCTATCTATTGTGTGTGTTACAACTTTATGCCGGTTTTAGATTGGTCAAGAACGGATTTGGCATACGAATTAGCAGATGGTTCAAAAGCATTGCGCTTTGATTTTAATGCTTTTGCAGCATTCGAATTGTTTATTTTGAAACGACCTGGTGCTGAAGAAACCTATACCGATATTCAGATTGCCGCAGCGAAAACTTATTTTGAAGCCATGAATACCGAGGAAAAGATGAAGTTGCAACAAAATATCTTAGCCGGACTTCCTGGTGCCGAAGAAGCCTATTCTATAGAAGCTTTTCTTAGTGTTTTGAAGGGATATGATGGTATTGGTAGTAAAAAATTAAAAGACAACCTTTTTTATTTTCTGAAACAAATTATTCCAGTTGCGGAAAGTATAGGTGTTTTAATGGCTATTCATCCCGATGATCCTCCTTATCCTATTTTAGGATTACCAAGAGTTCTGAGTACTGAAGACGATCTAATCGAATTGCTTTCGGCTATTGATTCGCCTTCAAATGGTTTTACGATGTGCACCGGATCATATGGTGTTAGGGCCGATAATGATTTGGTAGGTATGGTAAGACGTCATGGGAAAAAGATGAATTTTATACATTTAAGAAGTACACAAAGAGATACCGAAGGAAGTTTTTTTGAAGCTAATCACTTAGAAGGCGATGTAGATATGTATAGTGTTGTAAAAGCGATTTTAGAAATTCAAAAAGAACGAAATATAGTGGTGCCAATGCGACCTGATCACGGTCACCAAATGTTAGATGATTTGCATAAGAAAACCAATCCAGGTTATTCGGGAATTGGCAGATTAAAAGGACTTGCGGAGTTAAGAGGATTAGAAATGGGGATAGAACGGAGTTTTTTCACAATTTAAAATATAAAAGTATGTCTGATAATCCATTTATTACGGATGATTTTATGCTTGGTAATGAGTTTTCAAAAACACTTTATCTTGAGTATGCCAAAAATCAGCCAATCTTCGATTACCATTGTCATTTATCATCAAAAGATATAGCCGAAGATCGTCAGTTTGACAATCTCACCCAAATTTGGTTGGCGGGAGATCATTATAAATACAGGGCAATGCGAGCTAATGGCATTGCTGAAAAATACGTTACAGGTTCGGCAACTGATTTCGAAAAATTCACGAAATGGGCAGAAACCGTCCCTTATACCTTAAGAAATCCTTTGTACCATTGGACGCATTTAGAGTTAAAAAATTATTTTGGCATCCATCGTTTATTGGACTCCACTTCATCAGCATCTATTTACCAGGAATGTTCGGAAATGTTGCAAGAACCGGAATACAGTGTTCGAAATTTACTTCGGAAAATGAATGTTCAATTGATAGGAACTACAGATGATCCAACGGATGATTTACGATACCATAGGCAATTAAGGGCGGAGAAGTTTGAAATTACAGTTGTTCCTACCTTCCGACCAGACAAGGCTACAGAAATTGAAAAAGGAACTGCCTTTATTAGTTGGGTTATGCAACTTGAAAAAAGTGTTAGCTATGCTATAAAAGATTATGCTGTTTTTATAAAAGCACTTCAAAAAAGACACGATTATTTTCATGAAATGGGCTGTCGTGTTTCGGATCATGGTCATGCTAATTTCTATGGAGAAGCCTATACTGAGAAAGATATTGCTATTATTTTTGAAAAAGGTTTAAAAGGAATTTCTTTAACTGACGTTGAGGTTTTACAATATAAATCGGCTGTACTTTTCGAATTGGCTTTGATGAATCACACCAAATCTTGGGTGCAGCAGTTTCACGTTGGAGCTATTCGAAATAATAATAGCAGGATGATGATGGAAATTGGTGCAGACCAAGGTTTTGACTCTATTGGAGATTTAAATATAGCTGCTAATATGTCTGTATTTTTTGATCGGTTAAATTCAACTAATGGATTGGCTAAAACTATTGTTTATAATTTGAATCCCCGTGATAACGAATTATTTGCCTCCATGGTAGCTAATTTTAATGAAGGTCCCGTTGCCGGAAAAATGCAATACGGTGCGGCTTGGTGGTTTTTAGATCAAAAGGATGGTATTGAAAAGCAATTGAATGTACTTTCTAATTTTGGATTGTTGAGTCGCTTTGTAGGCATGGTTACCGATTCCAGAAGCTTTATGTCTTTTCCCAGACATGAGTATTTTAGACGCTTACTTTGTTCGATTTTGGGAGCAGAAGTGGAAAAAGGAGAATTGCCAAATGATATGCATCTTTTGGGGAAAATGGTAGAAAATATTTGTAGTCAAAATGCGGTTAATTATTTTAATTTCCCCCCAAAAGACTAGTAAGAAGTTTTAAATTTAAAACTAACAAATCATATTATGATTAAAGAAAACAAATCAATTGGTAATTATCGTTGGACCATTTGTGGCCTTCTGTTCTTTGCTACCACAGTGAACTATTTAGACCGTCAGGTTTTAAGTTTACTTGCTCCTGCTCTTTCTGAAGAGTTTAATTGGACAAATAGTGATTATGCAAATATCACGGCAGTTTTTCAGTTTGTTTATGCTATTTCCATGTTGTTTGCAGGAAGGATTATAGATAAAATGGGAACAAAATGGGGGTATATCCTGGCAATCACTATTTGGTCATTTGGGGCTATAATGCATGCTTACTCTATGGAGGTTGGTCAAACCTTTTCAAATATATTAGCTTTGGTTGGATTTGGGGCAGTTCCTATTTCAATTGCGGGATTTATGGTGTCAAGAGCTGTATTAGGATTTGGAGAAGCAGGTAATTTTCCAGCAGCTATAAAGGCCACTGCCGAATATTTTCCTCAAAAAGAGAGATCATTAGCCACAGGTATTTTTAATTCAGGTTCTAATGTAGGAGCTATTTTGGCGCCACTAACGGTACCTTGGATTGCGATTCATTGGGGATGGCCGACAGCCTTTATTATTGTAGGAGTCATTGGGTTTATCTGGATATTTTTCTGGATAGTATTTTATGAACGTCCAGAACGTCAAAAAAGAGTTTCAAAAATAGAATTGGATTATATCAGCCAGGATGATTTTGCACTTGCTCCAAGTGAGGGTATCATAAAAGAAGAAAAAGTGGTTTGGTTTAAGTTGTTGGGATACAAACAAACTTGGGCTTTTATTTTTGGAAAATTTATGACGGATGGGATCTGGTGGTTCTTTTTATTTTGGTTGCCTAAGTATTTAGAAGCTCAATTTGGAATGACAGCCACTCAAATTACGCTTCCACTTGCTGTATTATACAGCATGACTATGATTGGTAGTATCTATGGAGGTTGGTTTCCCATCTATTTTATTAATAAGGGCTATACCGCCTATGATGGTAGAATGAAAGCTATGTTTATTATTGCTTTGTTTCCTTTAGTCGTTTTATTAGCACAACCACTTGGATATATTAGTTTCTGGATACCAGTTGTATTAATAGGAGTTGGTGCTTCAGCGCATCAGGCGTGGTCCGCAAATATTTTTACTACTGTATCGGATGCATTTCCAAAAAAAGCAATAGGATCAGTGATTGGAATTGGCGGTATGGCTGGAGGAATAGGTGGAGTACTGGTTACTAAATTAGGTGGTTACTTATTTGATTATTATGAAGGATTAGGACATATTCAATCTGGTTATACCATCATGTTTGTGATTTGCGCTTTAGCCTATCTTTTAGCATGGGTAGTAATGAAAATTTTAGTTCCTAAATATGCACCTATACTTAATTTATAATTTTAAAATAAAACCAATTTTATTGTTAAATAATTTCTTTTTTTTGATAAATTTCAATTGATAAAGTTGGTATTATTTTCGTTACACATTTGTTTTTTAACAATTTAGGTACTAAAATAGTTCCAAAATGAAATTATATTTTTTTTAGTAAAAAAATAGGATAACTATCCTTAATATTTTTTGTCTCAAGTTGAAAAGGTATTTAAATATTGTTTTAAACAGATTTATAAAAATCAAAGATTAATTAGATTAAAAAAGATGTAACAATTAATTATAATTAACCCGTTGGGTGCAATTATTTTGACGTAAAATAAAGGGTTTAGACATTGGTGAAGAGGCTGAAATATAATATCTTGATGTCGAAAAACGATTGTATATTTCTGTCAATTATAGTGAAAAATTATTTTAGAATTTTAGAAGTTATTACTTCTTTTAATATTGTTTTAAATACAGGAATTCGAGCTGGAAGAAGATTTAAAATTTCTGATTTAGAAATAGTTGCATTTAGCTTAACTTCTGAACCTATGCATCGCAAAACACTTCGTTTTATGGTTATAATCTGCACGGAGTTTGTAGTATTTCAGGAGTTTTTCAGTCAATAGATATTACAAAAGCAATTGTTCACGATGAACATTTGTCAAAAGATTTAAAACATCAATTCTCTGATCGTGTGCTAATTGAAGATTGAGGTTATTTGTCCGCAACACAACAATTAGACTTTTTTAAAAGTGCAAATATTAAATTGGAAACATCAATGAGAAAAAATCAAAAAGAGTATAAAAATCAACCCTATATTTATAGAAAATCAAGAAAAAGAATTAAAACTTTATTTTCTCAATTGTGCGACCAATTTATGATTCGAAGAAATTGTGCTAAAACTATTAAAGTGCAAATTCCAGTGATATTGACCACCCAATTCCGGAGCAAAATGACCACCCCATTTTTCATTAAAAACTACTCTTTTTCATCTGTTAATTAGTATTCAAATATACCTAAATATTACCCTTTGTTTATCCCTCTTTTTTTCTCAGAGATTCTCCATGTAATTCG
>NZ_JAFCUM010000020.1:0-41945 GCF_049896525.1 Flavobacterium sp. DSR3-2 | reverse complement strand
TCGACTCGAATTACATGGAGAATCTCTGAGAAAAAAAGAGGGATAAACAAAGGGTAATATTTAGGTATATTTGAATACTAATTAACAGATGAAAAAGAGTAGTTTTTAATGAAAAATGGGGTGGTTATTTTGCTCCGGAATTGGGTGGTCATTTTGAATTGGAATCAGGTGCTCACTTTAAATTGGAATAGGGTGGTCAATATCACTGGAATTTGCAGTGGGGTTAACGGAAACCTGAATATAAAAAAAAACCATCAACGACTGTTGATGGTTTTGAAAATAAAAAAAAAATTTGTAACTCAACCTAGCTAAAACAATACTACTCGCCAGGACTATACGTACGTTCTGCATTTTTTTCCACATCCTCTTTGTAAAACAACACGTCTTTGAATTGCCCTTTTTGATATATTTCAACTTGATCCTTAAAATGCTTGGACTGTACATTCCCACTATTTCCCCCTGCTAGTAAAGATTTAGCTTTTACTTTTTTTCCAAATTCAACTACACATACAAAGCTATTTCCACTGGTTCCGTATCTTTTATTAGTGTCTTTTTGATACGTACTTTTAAAAGAAGGTAAACAACCCCACAAAGAAGATGCGTAATTTATAGGGTAACTTTTCATTTTGTCATTGTAAGCTAGATCTATATCGCCAGACAATCTTTGAAAACGATTTATTTCGCCCCATGGAATTTGCCATTTGCCAAATTTACTCTTTAATTCATTAATTACCAGTTGCAATTGGGGAAGCATTTGATCCGCTGTAGCATTTGAAGCAAAGAATTTTGCGTTCTCTACTTGGTCTCTTCCCTCATCTATGTATACTTTTTGCATAATAACATCCAGCTTCGAAGCCCATTCAACAGCAAGTGTCGTTGCAACCGAATTAGTGTTTGAATAATAATCCCACTTTTTCAACACAGCTACAGGCTCCGCCAAATCTGAATACGCAGAGTTATCTTGTTTAACATTTTTCTCAAATGATACAATCAAAGCTGGAATTAACACTTCAAAGAAAGATAAATAGGTATTATACCCATCACCAATAACCTTGTCTAAAGTATATTTCTCTCCTGTAGATAATAGTCTTACCGCATTTATAGCCCTGAAATTTTCTCCATCTGGAGCCATATATTTTGGGTAATCTTCTTCCTTTGGACTATTAGCGCCCGCAACTGTGTAAGGGGTTGAATTACAATTTTGTAACCAACCGTTTTTAGGATTATATGAATGAACACTTTCCGAAACAGGATGCAGTCCTTTCCATTGAGTTGTAGAAGTAGTCCCGTCAACGGCTTTAGCCCAGTTAAAATTCGTATCCCTCACCGGAATAAAATTTCCGTGCCAATAAGCGATATTACCTTCACTATCCGCATAAACAGTATTGTTTGACGTGTTAGCAGTTATATCCATTGCCTTTTTATAATCGTCAAATCCTTTGGACTTAGTTCTTACCCAACTTTGTTCTAAACTGTTCATCGAACGATTATTTGACTTTAAGCTAATCCATTTTCCATCTCTCTTAGCCATAATAGGACCGTGAATTGTAAAATAGGTATTAAATTTTTTAGCAATTAACTTTCCGTTGTCCAAATATTTTATTTCAATGACTTTTTCCTTTACAGGGAGCAATTTTTTATCGTATTCATAAAATAGTTTGTCGTTTTTCGTTACTATTTTCTCTGTATAAACATCAGCTACATCCACATTTGACGAGGTATGCATCCAGCCACAATGTTCATTAAAACCTTGATAAATAAAAAATTGTCCCCAAGTTACGGCTCCGTAAGCAGACAATCCTTCTTCGCTAGTGATTTGAATTTCGGGCCTGAAATAAAACGAAGTATGCGGATTAATATAAAGTATCGCATTTCCAGATGCTGTTTTTGAAGGAGCAAAAGCAAAACCATTGGAGCCAGTTTGCATATCTTTTACTTTGTTTATATAAGTGTATTTGTCCTTCCCTCCATAAAAAGCCTTAAGTTCCCCAACAGTGATATCAGCAGTACTAATAGCGCCAATACTTCCATCTGTCCAAAGCAAAGGATACCAAGGCTCAAAATGCTTTAACATTATTGGCTTTACTTCTGGGTGTTTGTAAAGATAATAGTTGATCCCATCTGCATAACTATCTAATAATTTTTTCAACCATGGTTTTGCCCTTTTATAATCGTATTTTGCCTCATTTTCATCTATCAAAAGCCGTATTTCAAGGTCATTATATAAAACAGACTGCCCTTTAACCTCTGACATACGACCTAGTTTTTCAATATAATTCATTTCAACACGCTTAAAGTCATCTTCACATTGAGCGTACAGCATTCCAAAAACGGCATCGGCATCGGTTTTTCCATAAACATGGGCGATCCCCCAATTGTCCCGTATGATGGTTACTTCTGCAGCTAATTTTTTGAGTCTGTTAATTTCTTTATTACCAGTGTTTTGAGACATAACATGGGAACTAACACAGAAAAAAAGCAGTGTAAATTTTAAGTAATGGGTATAATTCTTCATCTCTATTAAATTTAAAGATTAAATGTATAAATGTAACTGTAGAAAACTATCAACTCTAATCGATGGTTTTGATACCATAGAACAATAATTTAGAATTTATAACTTAATCTAGCATAGACTAAACGACCGCCAAACCCAAATTGAGATACTCGATCGGGATAAGCAAATTGATTTCCACTGGTTAGATCTATGGTAGTCGGAGTAGCATTATAATCAAGAGCTCCATTAACTAATCGTGGTCTAATTGCTGTTATTGGTCCAAGATTATCTTCTGGATAAGTGTCAAAAATATTGTTTGATCCAATTACCAATTTCATAGCTTCCGTAATTTTATACCCAATAGAGAAATCGGTTACGATTTTTGCTCCCCAAACAGGATGTTCAATTTCAACAGCTTTTCCGTTTATTACAGCACCCTCTATTCTTCCATCTCTATTTGCATCAACAGTATTTGGACTGGTAACTTCGCCAAAATAAACGTTCATTAAGAAGAAATCAAATTTGTTTATGATAAGACTATTGGTCAAGTTAGCTTTCACTCTCGGGATAGCTTCCTCCAAATAAACTCTACTGTTTTCAGCAAAATAACTGTTTAATTGACCATTAGCTTCCAATATTGGAGAAGCGTGAATCTCTCCGACTCTCTTAGTACCAGAAAACGTAACTGAAAAATCATTTTTTAATGTAGCAACACTTCCTAAATTAGCTTTTTGACTAATTACTATGTCAATCCCCTTTGATTGAGTATCAATGGCATTTGCGAAAAATGTAGCGGATGTTGCTCCCGCTGCATCAAATAATCTATTCAAAACGTCGGCTGGTGATCCTGATGCTGGTGATCCCCCAGGTCTTAAAAACGAACTTGTAAGAACAACTCTGTCCCTTACGTTTACAACATAAGCATCGGCAGTGAAGGTAAGATTGGCATCCGGAATTTTAGCGGTAAAACCAATACTACCACTTTTAGATACCTCTTGCTTTAATTGAGGAATTCCTAATAACTTTGCCATTTGCGAATCATTGCTGAATGTTCCTACTTCCGACGGTACGCCATTTGAAAATAATGTAGCAGTTGTACTAAAATAAATTTGATGTAAGGAGGGAGCTCTAAAACCATTGGATAATGCTCCACGTAAATTAATATTGTTAGTGAGTTTATAACGAGATGCCACTTTGAAATTCGTTGTATTTCCAAAATCGGAATAGTTTTCAAAACGGACAGCACCATTTACAAGCCATTTTTCGGTAATATCTAATTCCATATCCGTATAAAGAGCTACACTGTTGCGTCCTTTACTAACTACGTTTGCAGGTCTGAAACCCGAAAAGACTTGAGAACCACCAGGTCGAAGATTTCCGAAAAAATCAGTAACTCTAGTGTTACTTGCTACAGTTCCTGTTATTGTATTGCCATTGATGTCGTAAAGACTATACGACTCTGGCTGACCTCCACCAATGTTGTAATTTTCAATTCTGTATTCCGTACCAAAGGCAACGTTTAATCCCTTTAATACATCATATTTTTTATTCATGTCAAAGTTGGTAGTGTTTTGGTAAAAACCAAATCCACCTGCTTCAAATTCTTTTGGTGAATTCTCCCTCATTGAGGCGTTCAGTGTGTTCTGAATATGAAAACCAAATGTGTTCTTTCCATAAGTATTGCTTAAATCAAAATTCCAATTTTCAAATATTTTTCCTCTAATACCTGTAGCTATCGAAACGTCAGTTACCGTAGAACTAATTTCGGGTAAAAACCCATTTGAATACATTGTTGGGTAAGATGCAAAAGTATTAGGTAATCTATAAAATCCTGAAGACAATCCTTCTCTATAACTGGTTCCTCCAAAAGCATAGGCCTCTAGTTTGTCATTGATAGGATAGGCGGCATTCATAAAGAATTGGATACTTTGCAAAGCCGATTGTCCAATTCTCATGTTAAAATCTTTTCTCTCAAGTCCTCTATAGGCTAATTCTCCTGCAGTTGCATCAAAATTTAATGCCGTTTGCATTTGGGAAATTGTATTTGCGCTACTGATTGCTGTTTGTTGTGTTGGAGTAAAATAAAGTACCTGAGGAGCATATGTTTTTATTTCCGAAAGTATTTGAGCTGTATTGGGCGTGTTTGTAATGTTACCATACAGAGCGTTAATATTTGTTCCTGCAGCTGTTGCTCTTTGATCCACCGCATTATAGGCATTGAATATGTTACCCGTTCGATCATTCGCTCTACTATTGGCATCTCTAATTTGTAAGCTACCTGTTAAATTAATGAAACTTTTTTCTTTACCTAATCCCGTCCCATAATTCATATCTAACTGATAACGATTACCGTCATTTCCTCCGGTATTATTGTTTGACCCTTTAGAAAAATTACCTCCCCCAAAAAGCATTACGTCCAACTGTTTGTTTGTGTTTTTCTTCAAACCTAAATTGATCACCCCTGCAATGGCATCAGAACCATATTGTGCCGAGGCACCATCTCTTAGAACTTCTATTTTTTCGAGTGCAAACGCGGGAATGGCATTCAAATCAGTCCCTACGGACCCGCGCCCAACGGTTCCATTATTATTTACCAATGAAGACGTATGTCTTCTTTTTCCGTTTACCAAAACTAAAACTTGGTCGGGTCCCAAGCCCCTTAACTGAGCAGGATCAATATGGTCTGTTCCGTCTGCGGCCGTTTGTGTATTTGAGGTAAACGACGGTGCGACCATATTTAAAATTTGGTTCAAGTTGGTTTGTGATCCTTTAGAAACAATTTCTCTCATGCTGATCACATCGATAGGAACAGCAGATTCAGTTACTGTTCTAGTAGGGTTACGGGAACCGATGACGACTTCTTGCAGTGCTTCACCACTTTCGTTTAAAGTAATATTTAAAGTAGATTCAGAAACAGTTGCTTTTTTGGTTTCATACCCGATATACGAAAACTGTAAAATAGCACCTTTTTTTATTGTAATAATGTAAGTTCCATCAACGGCTGTCTGTGTTCCTGTTTTTGTTCCTGGTATTAAAATTGACACCCCCGCTAAAGGTGCTTTAGATTGATCGGTCACGGTTCCGGATATCTTGATTTCTTGTGCTGCGAGACTTATTGTAAAAAGAAAAGCAAAAAAAAGTAGTGTTTTTTTCATAGTGAATTTGTTTTGAGGCTGTTAATGTTTTTAAATTTTAAATATCTAAAAGCTAATGTAAAAAACTAAAATAATAAAAATCGATGAAAATCACTTTATAGGGACGAAATACACATATTGATTAAATTATTGTGGAAAAACGGTTTTATAGTTTGATCTTCTGTTCCAATAATCCTGAAAAATTTTAAAATGAGATCCTGAGTTTGAATTCTAGCCAACAGCAAAACAAAGGTTTTAAATTCGATTTTAAACAACATTACAGCTTTTACAGCTAAAAGTGGATTGGCTTCGGTGGTCAGTATAGTGTATGTGTTTTTTATTTCTCCGGTTTCTTAATCTACCCAATTGAAATACAATCCTGCAAGGCAAATAGTTCTTCGTTTGACAAGCCCAATTCGTATTTTTGTTTTGCAATCAAACATCTTTTATCGACTTAATTTTTGAAGGATCGTTTTTCGTTGACTATTTCTATATTCTTGCTAAAGGTATATTTTTGAATTTCTTAATTTTTGGCCCATGGATGGTACTGATCCCCAATTGTAATGGGTTATGATGTGCGGCAAATGCAATATCTTTTCGGCCCCATTTCTCTGACAATTCGATGATACGCATTAAAAATGTTTTTGGCTTGTAATCGTTTAACTATTTAAAAAAAAAGGGTTTAACTTTAATTAAGAAGTTAAACCCCTCAATTTTAAACTTACGCACCTTACGGGATAGTATCTTTTGAAAATATTGTTAGTATTATCTCCATCCACTACCCAAATCGAATTCTGCATTTATTTATACTGTCATTTAATAATTAACTTTATAATCTGCTTTATGTCATAATCCTCTTTTTGAATGATTTTGGAATTGATTTTTATTTAGAAAATTCTAAACCTTTCAATTTTTGCCAACCCCCACGAGTGAAATCAGGAATCTTAACTGGTGCAGAATTGTTATCCAAAGAAATTTCTGTCAGAGGAGCAAGACATGACCATTCAGCCAAGTCATACACGTCCATATCCAATGGAAGACCATTTTGTAAACAATAAATTAAACGGTAATCCATTATAAAATCCATTCCTCCGTGACCGCCTACTTTTTTAGCTTGCTCTTCAATCCCTTTTACGATAGGATGTTTGTATTTCTCCATTAAAGCCTTTTTAACTTCAGCAGAAACATAACTATGGGCATTCAATTTTTCATGATTTGGAGCAATATCAGCACCAATTGCTTTAGAATCTAGGGCATAACCTTCTAAAGGATATTTATTAGCAAAACCCTTTGTTCCACTAAGTTGATACATACGACTATAAGGACGTGGTGAAGTCACATCATGTTGAATTTGGATTGTTTTTCCTTTTTCGGTGCGAATCATAGTCATGGTGTGATCTCCATTCCTAAAGTCTGTTACTTCTATTCCTGATTTTTCTTTAATATAAGCAGGATTACCAACGGCTTTAGTATCCATAGAAACCAAATAATTCATTTTATCTCCACGGTGAATATTCAATGCTTGACACGCTGGTCCCATCCCGTGGGTTGCATAAATATCGCCACGGTGTTTTCTATTATAATCCATACGCCAGTTATTCCAATATTCTCCCCAATAAGGTTGTAAACCGTGAATATAAGCGCCTTCGGCATGAAGAATTTCTCCAAACAATCCTTGTTGAGCCATATTTAATGTCGTCAATTCGAAGAAATCGTACACGCAATTTTCAAGCTGCATGCAATGTTTACGTGTTTTTTCGGAAGTATTGATCAAGTCCCAAATTTCTTCCATTGTCATTGCCCCAGGAACTTCAATAGCCACATTTTTACCATCTTTCATGGCTTGAACGCCAATTTTCGCATGGTTTTTCCAATCTGTTGCTACATATACAAGATCTACATTAGGAAGAGCGGTTACTTTTCTCCAAGCATTTTCATCTCCGAAAAATTCTTTTGCTTTTGGAAGTCCTGCTTTAGTTAGAATTTCATTTGCCGATTTAGTGTTGGTTTCCAACATATCACACAGCGCAACAATTTCAACTCCAGCAATATGCGTCATTCGTTCTACTGCACCCGGACCACGCATCCCTAAACCGATGAATGCAATACGAACATTAGGTATGGGAGCTGTAGCAAGACGCAAAACATCAGTTTGTCCTTTAGCTCGTTTTGGAGTGGGAGTCTTTATCATTTGGGCGGATAAATTGGCCCATCCTAAAAAAAGAAAGGAGATAAGTAGCAATTTAAAAATACTAGTTTTCATAATTTAATTTATTTATTTATTTAAAAAAAGAAGATAATCAAGCTGTAGATTACCCATTCTGCAATATTTTACTATTTGTAGTGTTAGCTTAAACCGTGAGTAATCTTTAGGGTAATTTACTAAAATCAATGTCAGGTTTCTTCTGATTTAACGGTCTTGTAAAAACACTTTGAGCTTTAATGGAATTATTGAAAAAGCCCCCGTTTTTCAAATAGAATGATTCATTATTTAGCAAACCACCTGAATAATCCATACGGTACCCTTTAGTGCCAGTGTTGTCTGTTGTAAATTTTGCGGAGTTTATCTCTGTCCAATTTCCCTTATCGTCACAATACCATTGATTATTGAATAATACTTCGCGAGATTTATTCCCTTGTTCTGGAAAAAAATTTTCTAAAAATGAATGAAATCGTTTTAAATAAGTACTGGTTTCCGGACGGTTAAAGCTAGCGATTAATTGCCATTTATTTAATTCGGGTGTAAAAAAGTAAGCGGTATAAGTTGTTGAATTATCATTTTGAGGAACTCCACGAAGTAAAAATTTATACGTGTTTCCAGCAATCCAATTGTACTTTAAATAACTTTGCCCACCGGAACCTTCATTGCCAAATTCTCCTGTTGTCACACCTTCTCCTTTTTTAAGGAGTTTAATTTTTTTAGAATCTGGAATAGTTGCTGGATCATCAGTTACAAATGGACTCCAAACAGAGAATAATACTCTACGTTCTTTATCAGAATTCACTTGTATACCAAAATATCCTTCTGCAAAACCATTTGCCATATAATAAGAACCTATAATATCCTGACCAGCTGGCACTGTAACTTCATTGTAATACCATTCGATATTTTTATCTACTGGTATTTGATAATTTAAGTGTACAGATGGACCTCTTCTTCCCCAATGATAAAAATTACCTTCGTCATTTTGAACAAATGCAATTTTGTCTTTAGCAATCGAACTGTTAATTGTTAATCTTGAAATAGAAGGAAAATTGCTTTTATTCTTGCTGATTCCTTTTATTTTTAAAGCAACGTAACCAGGTTCAGTAATTTCCCAATGCCCTATTAGGTAAGAATCTTTTTTTGTATCGTTGAATTCAACTCTCTTGGATTCATTATTAATGATGAATTCTAAAGTTGATTTCCCAAGAACAACCAATGACTCCTTATCTAGTGAGAATTGGAATATTCCCGGTTCAGAAATTCGAAAGTAAGCAGTAAAATATTCATCAGAATTGGTCCAATACTCAATTCCATTTTTTGTAATGGTTTCAACTTCTCCTAGGGGAGTTGAACTATAAGCATTTCCACCAAGAGGTATAGAAAATTCAGTTATCATTTTAGAATCATCCCCACCAACATCACTACTTCTTTCTCTACCGCTACAAGAAGTTAGTGGAATCAATAATATGATTGCTAATAGTTTCGTACAGAATCTTTTTTTTATCTCTAATTTTTTCATCCAAATTTCTGTTCAGGAATTGACCTTTTATTCTTAACCAAATGGACGTTTTTATAACATCATTCTAATCTTTTTATTATTGATTTTGGGTTAGGGTTCCTGGATAAGCATTTATTTCTGATTGAGGAATGTACTGTATTACACGTAAACTTGATGCCGGAATATCTTCCATCGCACGGTGTGGTCCTGGATAATGACGCGTCATTGTTTGACCGTTTCTATATACATCGTAGCCTCTATGCGCTTCGAACGCTAATTCTAATTGACGTTCTTCATCGATAAGTTGAATAGCATTGGCACTAGTTAATGCCGTATATCCTCCACCTACAATGGCTCTTTCTCTAATTACATTTAAGTTGAGACGAGCAATTTGATAATCTCCTTTTTTAGCATAAGCTTCTGCCATATTCAAATACATTTCTGCTAATCTTGAAATGGTAGGAGAATGAAGATGTGAATCATTATCCTGTAAAGAACATTTAGTAATATAGTACATTGGATATACACGATTTAACAACATCATATAATCTTTTTCACCTACATACGTTTTACCTTTATAAACAATTGAATAACTATTCTCAGCAGCATTAACTTCTGTTAAATCATATTTATCAGTTCCAATATTAATATAAAATGTATCGTCAGCATTACGTTTCAGAGGTTGTTGCAGATAGTTATAACCCGTTTGTAAACCGCCTGTATTATAAGAATCATGTATAAAACGGAATGCTTCTGTTTTATTATTTGACGCATCCACTGAATATTGAGGATCAATAAATGCCCAACGAGCATCATTTTTCTTTCCTGACTTATGTAGTAAATCTAAATATTTAGCACTGGCATACATTTCGCCCCAACCTTGTCCTTGTATATTAGCATACATACCGCCAATACCACCATAATGATCGAATCCGGAAAACTCTGAAGCCACACGTTTAACAGCAAAAATTGTTTCAGTTTGTCCGGCAGCATCAGGAGCAAACGTGTTGTATTTCATAAAATCAGCTCTGCTAAGCAAACTGTAATTCCCGCTTGCAATTACTTTATTAGCATATTCTATAGCAAGAGAAGCGTATTCTTGATTTGGATTTTGGTATGTTCCACTCATATATAAGTATACTCTTGACAGCATTGCTTGTGCAGCTTCTCTTGTAGCATAAGTCGCACTACGTTTTACCGTCATAAGTGTTTCTGCTTTTTTCAAATCATTTATTGCTTGTTGGTAGCTTTCTTTTATTGTGGATCTGTCTGGAAGACGTAAATTATCTATATCTGCAGGCATTCCGTTTACAATTGGCACTCCTAAATTAGATTCCGGTGATTGTCCATAGGGTCTACCGTAAGTTTGTGATAAATAAAAGTAAATCATTCCTCTTAAATAATACGCTTCTCCCAGTTGTTGATCAATTTGCGCATTTTCGCCTTCTGAAATAATTTTTATTAAGTCACTTGATTGTGAAATAATTTTATAACTGTTGTTCCAAAAAACTGATAATCTTCCATTATTCGGGATGTGCTGGTACGAAATAAAGGAATAGAAAGAATCCGTAGAAGTTCCACGTATCATAATATTATCGCCTGGATATTCCCCTACCCTGTGCATAACGTCAGACCATCCTTTGAGTTGTGCATAACATCCATTTAAAAGTACTTCGACAGCCGCTTCCTTATCTGCAAGGATTTTATCCTCGGTGTACGAATTAAAAGGTTCTCTCTCTAGCTCACAAGAGTATAAGAAACTAATTGTAATAAATAATATAAATATCTTTTTCATGATTTGTTTTTTTAAAGAGTAAGATTAAGACCTAATACAAATTTGCGTGTCTGAGGATATACTGAATTTGCAACTCCTGTAATTTGACCATTACTAGGCGGTATTTCAGGATCAACTCCAGAGAAGTGTGAAATGGTAAATAAGTTTTCTGCAGATACAAATAATCTAAGATTAGAAATATTAAAACGCTCAACATTTAGATTATATCCTAAAGAAAGACTTCTCATTTTTAGATATGTTCCAGTTTCTAAAAAACGAGACGAAGCTTTGTTTGAGTTACTTTGATTATTATAACTCGCTTGAGGATGAGTAGCAATATCTCCCGGTTTTTCCCACCGGCTCCATCCACTGTGAAGATTCATTTGATTGCGATCAGTATACGCTCCATCTGAATCAAATTCTGCTCTGGCATAATTATAAATTTCACCTCCAACAGAATAGGTAAATATGGCCGATAAATCAAAATTCTTATAATTTAAATTTGTTGAAAATCCACCAAAAAACGAAGGAGTGTATGCTCCCATAGCAATCGGTGTTTTTGAAGCGGCACTATAACTAAATGTTTTTACGCGTTCCCCGTTTGCATTTGTTTCAAACCATTGTGGTTTTCCAGTTTCCGGATCTATACCTGCCCACTCCGTAAGATACCACGTATCTACATCTTTTCCTGGAGTCAATAATTTAGAAGCCGAACCAGCAATACCAGATCCATCTCCAACAATGATTTGTGTTCTTTCACCATAAAGACTGGTTACTTTGTTTTTATTCACGCCAATATTAGCATCTACAGCCCATCTCCAATCTTCGTTTTTAACGATTTCAACATTAAGTGCAGCTTCGAAACCTTTGTTGCTTACAGCTCCTACGTTTTTCCAGATGCTAGTCACTCCAATAACTCCAGGCAAAGGAACTTGGTACAATAAACCCGAAGTATCTTTGTCATAATAATCTAAAGTAAGGTTGAATCGTCTTAAAAAACTAATGTCTAATCCAACTCCGGCTGTATATGTTTTTTCCCAACTTAAATCAGGATTTGCAATTTGAGAAATTATGGCTCCTGGATTTTCATTGTACCCTGTCGTTAAAGAATATAAGGCATAATGTGGATAAAGACTGTTTGGTCTGTTTCCTACTGATCCATAACTGGCTCTAAGTTTTAAGTTCGTGATGTAATCTGCTTTAAAAAAGTCTTCTTTATGAATATTCCATCCACCGCTTACAGAGTAGAAATTTCCGTATCGTGAATTAACTCCAAAATTTGAAGCTCCATCACGTCTTAATGAAACTTGTGCTAAGTACTTATTATCATAGGTATAATTCACATTCGATAATAAAGATTGTACGGCCCATTGCTCTCTGCTTCCCCTCACTTTTTCAGGAATCGATGCCACATCACTTACTATAAATCCTGGAGCAAATCCAGTAGCAATTCCTACTGTGTTTTTTGAGTTAAACTCATTCCACTCATATCCTGCAATGGCATTAAAGTTATGCTTTCCGTATGATTTATTGAATTTGAATAATTGATTGGTGTACGTCCTATTATAAGAACTCATATAATCCTCAATTCTACCTTTTACGGCTAATCCGTTGGAAGAACGTGGATCTGAATAGGCCATCAAATTTGAATTTGAAAAGATATAACTGTTTACAGAGGCAAAAGTCAACCAATCCGTAAGTTTTATGTCAAAATCAAAATTACTTCTAACATCATAGGCTTCAGATTCACTGTAGTCCCATTGTAAATCATACAAATAGTTAGATCCAGTTGTATTTACCCAAGTAGGATTTGGTTGATTTCCTACCAAAGTTCCGTCTGCTAAATAAGGATTATCCCAAGGTATATTACGATACATCGCGTTTACAGAATGTTGTCTGTCTAATACATCTCTGCGTGTAGCATTAATTTGTGGGCGTATTGTTAACCAATTATTTACTTTATAACTAAATTTCAAAAGGGCATTATAACGCGTATAATCATATCCTCCTATTGCAGCAGTTTCATCATACACACCCAGAGAAACGTAGCTTTTGAAATCCTCGTTACCACCACTTATAGAGAGATTATGATCTGTTGCTAAACCTGTTCTTGTGGCATTTTCCCACCAATCAAAGTTTTTATTTCTCAGTTCCGGAGTCCACCACCACGCATTTGAAAAATCCTGTTTATTCGAAAAAGAATCATACAAGTCATATAATTCGGCTCCATTCATCAGATTGAAATTACCTGTATTCAAAGTGGTAGCAGCCATTTTAGTAGAGAAATTGATGGTTGCTTTACCCGATTTTCCACTTTTTGTTGTAACAACAATAACTCCGTTAGCACCTTGCGAACCATATACAGCAGTAGAAGCTGCGTCTTTAAGTATCGTCATGGTTTCAATATCCGAAGGATTAATGCTACCAGCACTACTTCCTACAATAACTCCATCAACTACCCATAAAGGATCTGTACTTCCGTTTACAGTTGTTTTTCCTCTAATAATGATTTTTCCGGCTTCACCTGGTTGACCAGATCCAGAATTCACATAAACTCCAGTCACTTTTCCTGCTAATAAATTTTCAACAGAAGGAGTTGTAGCATCTGTAAGCTTCTTATTATTAATTGTTTGTAATGAACCTGTAAGACTCTCTTTTTTAATCGTACTATACCCTACAATAACTACTTCATTTAATTTTTGACCTGTTTCTTTTAAAACAATTTTTAATGGCCCAACTCCAATAGCAACTTCTTGTTCTTCCATTCCAATAAACGAAACAACTAAAGTGTTGCTATTTCCCAATACTTCAATAGAAAAATTACCGTCAGCATCTGTCTGAACTCCTATCGTAGTTCCTTTGATAAGTACGTTAGCCCCAGGCAAAGGAGTGCCACTTTCATCTGTTACTTTTCCTTTTACAACTTTCTGCACTATTGATACGCTAGTATTGTATAATGTAATCGCTCTTATTGTCGAAGCAGTGGAAACTTGAAAAGTTAATGCTAACAAAGAAAGAATTGTTAGTTTGATTTCTTTGTGGGGCAGATTGTTAATCCCTAATTCCCTTGGTTTTTTTTGGTTTACTAATTTCATACTCTTGAATTGGTTTTAGTTAATAATTATTTGTTGGTTATTCTGTATTATGTGTTGTAAGCATTCTTTTTAATTGAGAAAGTTGAATTTGAAAAATTTTATTCATAGTTTCTTAGTTGAACTGATTTTTATCTAAATCCTCTCCCCCTTTTTTTTAATCCACATCTCTAAACTTATCCTCTTAAATATACTTCAAAAACATCCAATTTGACTTAATAAAAGAGCGATTATTTATTAATATGTGCCGAAACTATAGATTATATTTTTAATAAACAAGAAAAAATACAAAAAATGTGCTCGAGAACATAAATATTATGTGTTCGAGCACATATATATTGTTTAAAATGTTTTTTTAGTAATAAAATTCTAATTTTTTAATAATAGAGGTAGGCTGAATTCATTCTCCTTTTTTTTAAGTAAAATGGGCAGTATGGATTAAATAATAAGAAATTCGTAATTTTAATATCTAATTTTAAAAAAATAAACAGTAGTTACATCCTGTAGGAATTACATTCAGGACGAATTTATCACTGCTTAGCCTTGAATTTAATGCTAAACAGATACTTTTTGAGCCTAGCAATTAAGTTGGTAAAAAAGAAAAAAAATATAATGAGATTCTTTGAAATTTCTTTTAACTATATTTCGAAAAATTTACTCAAACACAATTTTATAGAAATATTAAATATAGCATAAAATGACTCCGGAAATAAAAGAATATGAAGTGAATTTAATCGAAAAAAAACAACTAAATATCTCCGGAAATGGAGACGATACATTATGGGATAGTGCCATGATTTTGACTGATTTTTGTTCTCCATGGGGTACTGAAAAAGGATTAGAAATTACATTTAAAGCGCTTTGGGATCGAGAAAAATTATTTTTTAATTTTACTGTTTTGGACACCGAAATCCACATTGAAAAACTGGATGAGAGTTTTGAGAGTATTGGAAACTCCGATAGAGTTGAACTCTTTTTTAGACCTGATGACACACTGAATCCCTATTATTGTTTAGAGATTGATACTTCTGGCCGAGTAATGGACTTTATTGCTTACCCAAATAAAAATTTTGATTTTAATTGGGATTGGCCCAAGAATAATTTAGTAGTTAAATCAACTGTAATTGCTAATTCTTTTACCGTAGAAGGATCAATTAGCATCGAATCTTTAAAAAGTTTTAATCTAATTAAAAACAATAAAGTAGAAATCGGTATTTTTCGAGCAAAATACATGAAGACACAAAATGAAGGTATTCAACCTAACTGGATCACTTGGGTAAACCCAAATACGGACACTCCTAATTTCCATATTGCTTCTTCCTTCGGGGTTTTTGTTTTAAAAGAACAGAATAATGCTTTTCTGTCAGGGAAAACGCATGTGTAGTTTTCACCTCTGATTCGCTGATTTTAATAAAAATTTATATCTGGAATTAACTGCTTTCCGCGGAATTACCACAAATTAGTTGCTCTAAAAACACAAAAGTCAACTTTTAAAAAAATAAATCTGCGACCCGAGCGATACCTAATTGACGAAGTAATCAGCGGTTATTTTGAAAACTCGTTTGTTTGCTGTACTTATTCAATATAATATTCTGCATTTTCAGAATTTACAATGTCAATAGGTAAAATAATTAATTGTGGAATTTCTTTTTGAAAGAGAAAATGTTCCACCAAAGATGTTACCCCTAAATATGCTTGTCTTTTCTGATTTTGATGAATCATAAAATCAATAACACCTTGAAATAAGTATGTAACATTTTCATCGATCAAATCATAACCGACAACTCCGATTTTTTTATGTTTAAATTCACTAATGATCTTAGCTATCTGATAAGCTTTAGAAGTGGTAATAAAGATGCCTGTTAAATCGGGGTTTTCGTAAAGGAAATTATTGAAATTAATTTCAACATTCGGATTTTTTAATTTTAAAGTGGTAATTGTGTATTCTGAATTTTCTTTTTCATCAAAATAATTTCTAAAACCTCGTTCCTTTTCCTGCATGTGAACTGCATTTTTGTAAGTTTCATCAATATGAACAATAGCAATTTGACCGTTACCAGTAATAGAATCTAATAATTTTGCTGCCACTCGACCATTCCTAAATAAATCTTGACCAACGAAACTTTTTACAAATCTGGATTCGACTTGGTTATTGAAAGTATTCACAATGATGTTTAATGAATGGTATTTTTCAATAACATCTACAGTTTCTTTATGGAATAAAGGCGCTAGCAATACAGCATCGGGAGATAATTCCAATACCGTTTCATTCGTTTTTAAAAAGGACTTCTTTTTTTCTGGATTAAAGTAAAGGGTTTCAATAACGAGATTATAAGCTTTGAATTCTTTCACAGCATCATCGATACCATTCAGGCAAGGAAGCCAATAGGGATCAATTTTTGGGTCAGGAAGTAGAATAATAATACGATAAATTTTATTGTTTTTTAAATTCCTGGCAATAAGATTTGGTTCGTAGTCTATTACTTTTAAAACTTCGTTGACTTTTTCCAGAGCGGCCGGTGACACTTTTCCTCTTTTATGCAAGACTCTGTCAACAGTCCCTTTCGAAACGCCAGCGAATTTAGCAATATCCTTTATTGTATATTTTTTATCCATAATGAGCAAATATATAAAAACTTTGGTTTGTTTGTTTTTGTAAGACTTAATTATCAAAAGAGAATTTAGTTAAGAAGTAGCATTCTTTTATTTTGAATCCCAATCTATTTACTAGAGTGTCTTTTTAGGTAATTTAAAAATGTGCTCGATAACATAAATATAATGTGTTCGAGCACATTTATTGTTTTTTACTTGTTTTATTAGAATTTAATCTATAGTTTCGTAAAATAAAACAAAATAAATAGTTAGCATTACAAATAAAATCCGCTGTAAAATTCAGCATTACAGCGTTTTAATATCTATAGAAAGTGAAAGAAATTATATCATTAGCTCCTGGACGAACGTGTCTCTTTGGAGATCATCAAGATTATTTAGGTTTACCGGTGATTGCATGTGCGATTAATAGAAATATAAAATTAACCGCAGTGCAAAATGAGACTGAAGTTTTTAGATTAAACATGGATGATATTAATGAAGTCAGGGTCATTGATATTCACGCTACCTTTTCGGAATTAGCGCCTCGTGATTATTTTGCGTCTTCCCTAAGAGTTTTGAGAAGACAGGGTTGCATTCCAAATGTAGGATATGATATCAACATAAAAGGAGATATTCCTATCAATTCAGGGACTTCAAGTTCATCTGCTTTACTATTGGCTTGGATTAATTTTTTGATCACCGCTTATGGAGTCGATACTGACGTTACCCCTGAATTTATTGCAAAAATGGGCTATGCTTCTGAAGTTTTAGAGCATGGAGAACCAGGCGGAATGATGGATCATTATAGTATCGGAGTGGGTAATATTGTACACATCAATACCAAAGATCCTTTTTCTTATACCATTATTGGAACAGAACTAAAAGGGTTAATAACCGGTGTTTCCGGAGTACCTAAAGAAACCATTGGTTTGATAGGAGAATTAAAAGGAAATGCCTTGATAGCAATTGACATTATAAAACAAAATTTTAAAGATTTTGATTTAAATACATCCGAAATAGAAGATTTAGATAAATATCACAATTATTTACCGGACCGATTGATTCCTTATTTTGAAGCTGCCATTAAGAATTACCATTATACAAAAGAGGCTTTAAAAGAATTTGAAAAACCAACTCCAAATTTAAAGAAGATTGGTGCTTTAATGAATCAACATCACGCTGTTTTAAGAGATTTATTAAAAATAACTGTGCCAAAAATTGATGCTATGATTAATGCTGCATTGAAAGCTGGGGCGTATGGGGCGAAAATAGTTGGTTCAGGTGGTGGCGGTAGTATTGTCGTACTGGCTGAACCGGGAAATGAAGCTCCGGTAGTGGCAGCAATACTGGCTGCAGGGGCAATAGAAGCCTATACGGTAACCGTTGATCCTGGCGCGAGAATACTAGAAAACATTAAATTTTAAAGAATTAATTATGCATGACAATCTAATTATTTTGGCTGGCGGCGCTTCTTCCAGAATGAAAAAACAAGTTACAGTTGATAATTTGAGTGAAGAAGAAATTGCGCAAGCGAATGAAAGAAGTAAAGGATTAATTGGTGTTGGCCCAAATGGAAGACCATTATTGGATTATCTTTTATTGAATGCTAAAAAAGCAGGGTATAAAAATATCTATATTATTATTGGTGAGCAGGGAGGTCTTTTTAAAGAATTTTACGGAAGTGAAAACAAATACAATGATTTTCATGGTTTAACTATAACTTTTGCTATTCAAAATATTCCAGAAGGAAGAGCCAAACCATTAGGTACTGCAGATGCATTATTTCAAGCTGTAGAACAATATCCGGAACTGAATTCACTAGATTACTCGGTTTGCAACAGCGACAACTTGTATTCAGTCGATGCACTTTATGCACTTAGAGAAACAGATAGTCCTAATGCTTTTATAAGTTACAATAGAGATGCGATGGAATTCCCATCGGAACGAATTTCTCGATTTGCCATTGCCAAACTCGACCAAGACAATCAATTATTTGACATTCTTGAAAAACCAACCGCAGCTAATTTAGAGAGTTACAAAGATGCCGAAGGAAAGTTAAGAGTGAGCATGAATGCTTTCAAATTTAAAGGAGATCTTATCTATCCTTATCTAAAAAACTGCCCCGTTCATCCTGAAAGAGACGAAAAGGAATTACCTACCGTACTTTTAAATGCATTAAAAGAACACCCAAATACCACATTTGGCATCCCTTTTTCTGAACACGTACCTGATTTAACGGCAAAAGAAGACATAGCCGAAGTAAAGGCCTATCTAAAAAAACAGTATCCTGTATTAAATTGGAATGACTAATAATTCTGAAAGGATATCTCCTAATAGTTAAAAAAAATGAAGAAGTATATTATAACAGGTGGCGCAGGATTTATAGGAAGTCATATTGCTGAATATTTATCAGCTAAAGGACATCATGTAATTATTTTGGACAGTTTAAGAACCGGATTCGAAAAAAATATTAATGGGCTGAATGTTCAATTTGAAAAAGGAGATATCAGGGATAAAAATCTTGTGGAAGAACTAGTGCAAGGTGCTAATGGTATATTTCACTTAGCGGCTTTGGTAAGTGTCCCGGAATCCCTTTTAAATATAAACGAATGTATTGAAATCAATACATTGGGGACAATAAATATTTTGGAGGCCGCAAAGAAGAATGTAAATTGCAAAGTAGTACTTTCTTCATCTGCGGCTAATTATGGAGACAATCCCATATTGCCTAAAATAGAAACGATGACTCCGGAACCGATGACTCCGTATGCTGTTACAAAATTAGATGGTGAGTTTTATTTGAAAATGTATCAAGATCAATGGGGGCTTCCTACTGCTTCATTACGTTATTTCAATGTTTTTGGTCCTAGACAAAATCCAAAATCAGCTTATGCAGCAGCGGTACCAATTTTCATAAATAATGCACTTCAAAACAAACCGATAACCATTTTTGGAGATGGCTTACAAACTAGAGATTTTATTTATGTAAAAGATGTGGTAAGAGCAAATATTTTGGCATCTCAAAAAGGGAATGAAACCTATAATGTGGCTCTAGGCCATAGCACGTCAATATTAGAATTAGCAGAAAAAATCATTGAAATAACCAACTCCAAATCAAAAATAAAATTTCTGGATGAAAGATCAGGAGATATTAAACATTCAAAAGCAAATCCTTCAAAATTCACTCACATAGGATTTAAACCACAGTATTCTATAGATCATGCCTTGAAAGAGACTATTGAATTTTACCATAAAGCATTGTTAATTAACTAATAGAATTAAAAACCCGCAGATATGAATAATAGTATTAAATCAAAAAACAATTTAGTCCCAGTAATAATTATAGCAGGCTTATTTTTCATATTTGGTTTTGTAACCTGGATTAATGGTGCACTTATTCCATTTATGAAAACTATCAATGAATTAACCGATGCTCAATCCTATTTGGTAGCATCGGCATCATATATTTCATTTGTAATAATGGCTTTACCAGCTTCCTATATTTTGAATAAGATAGGGTACAGAAAAGGAATGTCTTTAGGATTAATAATAATGGCGATTGGAGCTTTAGTATTTATTCCAGCGGCTGAGGCAAGAACTTACTGGGTGTTTTTAACAGGTATTTTTATTCAAGGTGTCGGGATGACTTTGTTACAAACAGCTGCGAACCCGTATATTACAATCTTAGGACCTATCGATAGTGGTGCGAAACGTATTGCCATTATGGGAATTGCCAATAAAACAGCCGGTGCAATAGGATCGTTGATTTTTGGTACATTATTATTATCAGGAATAGATGAAGTCAAAGAAAAATTAGGAAGCGCGTCGATCGAAGAAAAAGCAGTGTTATTAGATACTATGGCAGACAGTGTTTTTATGCCTTACTTGATAATGGCTACAGTATTATTAATTTTAGGATTATTAATTAGAAAAGCACCTCTGCCTCACGTTGAAGCAGCTGAAGTGAATGAGATAAAAGAAGGATCTGAAACAAAAAAAAGTATCTTCCAATTTCCACATTTATGGTTGGGTGTTTTAACATTATTTGTCTATGTAGGGGCAGAAGTTATAGCT
The DNA here is from genome assembly GCF_049896525.1 of Flavobacterium sp. DSR3-2. Lineage (NCBI taxonomy): Bacteria > Pseudomonadati > Bacteroidota > Flavobacteriia > Flavobacteriales > Flavobacteriaceae > Flavobacterium > Flavobacterium sp. DSR3-2. The sequence goes on along the minus strand of NZ_JAFCUM010000020.1, from coordinate 21,081 downwards.
GGAGATACCATTATAGCTTATGGTATTTCGTTAGGTTTCCCAGCTGCAGACGCCAAGTTCTTTACAACCTTAACCTTATTAGCAATGGTGTGTACCTATGCTCTAGGAGTTTTTTTAATACCCAAATATTTAAAACAAGGAACTGCACTTAAAATTAGTGCTGCATTAGGCATCATTTTCAGTGTTTGTATATTATTAACCACGGGCTTTACGTCTATTTTATTTGTGGCATCATTAGGCATTGCCAATGCACTGGTTTGGCCAGCAATATGGCCTTTAACTTTAGAAGGATTAGGAAAATTCACTAAGACAGCCTCAGCCTTATTAATTATGGCGATTTCAGGTGGAGCAATTATTCCACCATTATATGGTAGAATGGTTGATGCCAATAAACATGACCTTATTTCTAAAGGAATAAATGAATCAGATGCTTTGGCAACAGCAGCAACAAGTAGTTATTGGATTTTAATACCATGTTATTCCATGATTCTGTTTTTTGCTATCTGGGGTCATAATTATAAAAGCTGGTCAAGAAATAATAAATAAAAAATCAATAACAAAAAAACATTTTGATGAAGCTATATATTTTGAATAAATATTGAGAATATTAGGATAACAGTTTATCAATAAGTTTGAGCAAAAAGTATAAATGGGGGATTATTGGATGCGGAAATGTAACAGAACTTAAAAGCGGTCCTGCCTATCAAAAAGTAGAAGGTTTTGAGTTACATGCAGTCATGCGGCGCGATATTTCAAAAGCCGAAGATTATGCAATTAGGCACAGTGTTCCTAAGTTTTATGGAGAAGCGGATGATTTAATAAATGATCCTGAAGTCGACGCCGTATATATAGCAACTCCCCCAGATTCTCATTGTTATTATGCCCTAAAAGTTGCAGCATCAGGTAAGATTTGTTGCATTGAAAAACCAATGGCACCAACTTATGAAGAATGTTTACTTATAAATAATGCATTTGAAGAAAAGAAAATACCATTATTTGTGACTTATTATAGACGATCACTTCCTAGGTTTGAACAAGTCAAGCGTTGGATTGAACAAAACAAAATAGGAGCAATAAGGTACCTAAATTGGCATCTTAGTAAGCCCGTAAATTTTCATGATTTGTCTAAAACTTACAACTGGCGTACCGATATTATAATAGCCTATGGTGGCTATTTTGATGATTTAGCTTCCCATGGAATAGATTTATTCATTTATTTATTGGGAGCAATAGAAAAAGCCAACGGTATTGCCGTAAATCAGCAAGTTTGTATACTTCTATGAACTCGGTTACAGGAAATTGGATTCATAAATCTGGAGTTACAGGATCGGGTAGTTGGAATTTTGGATCTGAAAAAAGAGAAGATATTGCAGAGATTTACGGAAATAAAGGAAAAATAAGTTTCTCAGTTTTTGACGAAGTCCCAATTAAGTTGGAACAAGGTTCTTTTAAAGAAAGCCTGATAATAAAACAACCTGAAAACATTCAATTTTTTCATGTTCAAAATATAAAAAATCATTTGGTTAAGAATTCTATACATCCGTCAACGGGAAGTACTGCACTACATACTTCCTGGGTGTTGGATAATATTTTGGGAAATACCAATAAAATTAGAAATAAATTATAAAAATTAAGCCATGTTAAATAGTAATATTGATAAAGCCACAGGTTTCGAAAAACGGTTTGAGAATATAGGAACCGTAGTTTATGAAAATTCAGTAGCGGCCTCTAAAGCTGTAGCTAAAGAAATATCAGATTTGATAAAAGTTAAACAAGCCCAAAAACAGCCTTGTATATTGGGGTTGGCCACAGGTTCTTCTCCGAAAGGATTGTATTCAGAATTAGTGCGCTTACACAAAGAAGAAGGATTAAGTTTTAAAAATGTAGTGTCATTCAATTTAGATGAATATTACCCTATGGAGCGAGATTCCATAAATAGCTATGTGCGATTTATGAAAGAATTGTTATTTAATCAAGTTGATATTTTACCGGAAAACATCCATGTTCCGGATGGAACATTGTCAAAAGAAGAAATAGCGAATTATTGCGCCACTTATGAAGCCAAAATTGAAGCTCTGGGAGGAATAGATTTGCAAATTTTAGGAATTGGAGGAAACGGTCATATAGGATTTAATGAATCAGGATCTTTGCAAAATTCTAAAACACGATTAGTAGCTTTAGATCATATTACAAGAGTAGCTGCAAGTAGTGACTTTTCTGGCTTAGATCATACTCCTAGAACAGCTATTACATTAGGAGTTAAAAAGATTATGGAAGCCAATAGAGTAATTCTTATGGCTTGGGGGGAAGGGAAAGCGAATATTATAAAAGCATCGGTAGAAGGTACAGTTACAAATTTAGTACCGGCTTCCTTTTTGCAAGAACATACAAATGCCACCTTTGTCTTAGATAGAGAAGCCTCATCAAAATTAACCCGAATTAATACGCCTTGGTTAGTCGAAAAAATAGTTTGGACAGATAAACTTATAAGAAAAGCGACATTGGGTTTAGCCCTTCATTTGAAAAAACCTATTTTAATGCTTACAGATGCTGATTATATTGAAAATGGCATGAGTGATTTATTAGCCGATTCAGGACCAGCTTACGACATTAATATAAAAATGTTCAACAAGCTTCAAAATACTATAACAGGATGGCCAGGAGGTAAACCCAGTGCCGATGACAGCAAACGACCAGAACGTGCAGAGCCTGCCAAAAAGCGTGTGCTTATTTTTAGTCCACATCCAGATGATGATATTATTAGTATGGGTGGCACATTCAAGAGATTGCATGAACAAGGACATGAAGTACATATTGGTTATCAAACCTCAGGTAATATAGCAGTAGCTGATGATGAAGCGCTACGATTTGCAAGCTTTGTTTGCGATTATAATGATAAGTTTGGTATCAAAAGCCCTGAGGCAGAAAATATTTATAAAAAAGCAATAACATTACTAAAGAACAAAAAAGCGAGTGAGGTTGATATCGCCGAAGTAAGATACATCAAAGGTTTAATTCGAAAAGGTGAGGCTCGATCAACCAGTTTTTATGTTGGTATTCCAGAAGAGCAGATTCATTTCATGGAACTTCCGTTTTATGAAACAGGAACTATTGAGAAAAATCCAATAGGAGAATCAGATATTCAAATCACAATGAATCTCATCGAGAAAATTAAACCACATCAAATTTACGCAGCAGGTGATTTGGCAGACCCACACGGAACCCACAAAGTATGTTTAGATGCTATTTTTGAAGCTATAAAACGTTTAAAACCTAAAAAGTACATGAATGATTGTTGGGTTTGGTTATACAGAGGGGCTTGGCAAGAATGGGGAATTGACGAGATCGAAATGGCTGTGCCGATGGGGCCAGACCAAGTGTTGGAAAAACGAAAAGGGATATTTAAGCATCAATCCCAAAAAGATGGTGTTGTGTTTCAAGGAGCAGACAGCAGAGAGTTTTGGCAAAGAGCCGAGGATAGAAATAAAGAAACTGCCGATTTGTATGATGAATTAGGATTGTCCCATTATGCAGCAATGGAAGCATTTGTTAGATGGGAATTTTAAGTAAATGATAAAATGGCATTAATAAAATCGATTTCAGGAATTAGAGGAACTATTGGAGGCATAGTTAATGATAATTTGACTCCAATAAATGCTATAAAATTTGCAGCAACGTTTGGTATCTGGTTAAATCAGCAAAATATTAAAAAAATTCTTTCACTAATTATTGGAGGAGAGGCCAGAATTTCTGGAGATACGATTAGTACAGAACCTATTATTCGAATTTATACCGAAAGTATTTCCGAAGATAGGGCAGACGAACTGGCAATAAGATTTATCAACGAAATTAAAAAATGTATTTAAAAAATGAATATTTCTTTTGAAGCACCATTTCATACTTTTACCAGATGTGAAAAGGTAGAAAAAACTGAATTTTACGATCAATTTATCAATTGGTTAAAAGGGGAATTCGATCTGTATTTAATGGAAGAATCGGATGGCTTGAGAGTATATTATCCAAATGGAATGTTTTCAGTTAAGCTTGTTTCGAAAAGAGAAAATGATTTTTCTATGGAAATAAAAATTAAAAGCAAAAATTTAAATACGGCTAATCAAATCAGCGGAAAAATTGAAACTATTCATAGTCATCTAAAAATAGTACTAAATAAAACAATTTATGATAAATAATTAAAATGAATCAAGCCTTTTTAGGTTGCGTTCTAGCGTGGTGAATTTTGTAACTTTTCAAAATAAATAAGTGAATTTATTATTCAAATTTGATTCAAGGAAACAATAAATTTGCCTCCTAATTATAAACTATTTTAGATAAAAATATGGATTACAACAGATGCGGAAAAAGTGGTTTATTATTACCGCAAATATCTTTAGGATTATGGCATAATTTTGGGTCGGTAGATAGTTTCGAAAATGCAGAAGGCATTGCTAAGGCTGCTTTTGATAAAGGAATTACTCATTTTGATTTGGCCAATAATTACGGTCCGGATCCGGGCTCTGCTGAGATTAATTTTGGTAAAATTTTAAAGAATAATTTTCATGGAAATCTTCGTGACGAAATTGTAGTTTCGACCAAAGCCGGTTATACTATGTGGAAGGGTCCTTATGGTGATTGGGTTTCCCGTAAGTATTTATTGTCCAGTTTGGATCAGAGTTTGAAGCGGATGAATTTGGAGTATTTAGATATTTTCTATTCTCATCGTTATGATCCTGAAACACCATTGGAAGAAACCATGATGGCTTTGGATTATGCTGTTCGAAGCGGAAAAGCTATGTATGCTGGAATATCTAATTATAATCCGGAACAGACCAGAGAAGCTGTCGATATCCTCAAGCAATTGGGAACACCTGGTCTGATTCATCAAGTCAAATATTCAATGTTTGAGCGAAATCCGGAAATCGGATTATTAAACATTTTGGAAGAAAAAGGAGTTGGTTGTATTGCTTTTTCACCTTTAGCCCAAGGACTTTTAACTGATAAATATCTAAAAGGGATTCCGAAAAACTCTCGTGCCTCTAATCCTAGTGGTCATTTAAAAACTGAAGAGGTTTCGGAGGAAAAAATTCTGAAAATTATTCAATTGACTTTAATTGCCCAACAAAGAAACCAATCTTTAGCACAAATGGCTTTGGCTTGGTTGTTAAAAGATAATCGTATTACCACAGTATTAATAGGAGCTAGTTCAATTGCACAACTCAATTACAATATTGACAGTCTTCAGAATCTTACTTTCTCCAAAGATGAATTAGACGAGATTGATAAGATTTTACAATAGTAAAAGAAGAGCAAATATTAAACAGACAATCAAAAAACATCAGTTATTTTGACTTAAAGTCGATTTTTGATCTGTTTATGACTGAGTGATATCGCTAGAATTTTTCGAGTCAATACCGTGGAAAAGCTATGAAATTTGGTAGAGATGACGAATGACGTGGCAGTTCAGCAACTCCTTTCGAAAATATCATAATAAGAAATTGCCAGTTCAAAGGACTGCATGCGATTGTAATAGGAAGTGAAATTTCGGCCGGAGTTCGAAATATGTATGTTGATAACTGTTAAGCGAGTGGATATTTAAAAAGAGATAATTTAAATTAAAACAAATTCGGATCGAGCGAGCTATATTAAATATATATTTTTGTCCAATATTGCCTTTAGGACATGGAAGACCGCATTTACATCACTGCCAATAACATGGAGCAGGAAGCGGATTATTTCCGCCTAAATTCTGATATTTCTCTAATATCAGTTGCACTGAAGCCACCAATACGGGAATTGTAATAGAAGGATATCCCGATAAAAAGTAGAAAACGTTAATTTGGACCGTTTTATAATACATTGAGCTAAAAGCGGATTAACCCTTACTAATACTAAAAATGTAACTTTATAATGAAGTCGTAATTGGTGAGAGAGGTACAATTCCTATTGCTGTAAAGTAATATATTAAAAAAAAATAATTTTTATGAAACCTATTTTTATTTTGACGTTGTTAATTTCCTTAAACAGACTGGCTCAAAAAACTACAATTTATACTATTGGTGATTCTACAATGGCTGATAAAATAAAACCGGAAGAAAACCCAGAAACCGGTTGGGGACAGGTATTGCCTCTGTTTTTTAATTCCAATGTAATTATAAAGAATCGAGCGGTAAATGGCAGAAGCACACGCAGTTTTATTGATGAGAAAAAATGGGAAGCAGTTTTTAAGGTTTTAAAACCGAGAGATTATGTTTTTATACAATTTGGGCATAATGATGAAAAAATAGCCGATTCTACTCGGTATACAAATCCACATACAACGTATCGACATAACTTAATTCGGTTTGTAAGTGAAAGCAGGCAAAAAGGGGCAATTCCTGTCCTGTTTTCATCAATTGCCAGAAGAAATTTTAATGAGAGTGGAGTGTTAATAGGTACGCATGATGACTATCCTCTGGAAACTCGTTTGGTAGCCCTTGAATACAAAGTGCCTTTTGTGGATTTAGAATATTATTCGGAATTATTGGAAACCTCTTTTGGTCCTGAAAAATCGAAAGCGCTGCATTTGCATTTTAAACCCGGTGAGAATTCCTATTATCCAGAGGGAAAGTCTGATAACACACATTTAAGTAGAAAAGGAGCTTTGGCTATAGCACGTTTGGCTGTTGATCAAATAAAGCTAATTAGTAATCCTGTGTTTAAAAAATTAAAAAAACAATTATTGTAAAAATGAACAGTTAAATAAGGCAGGATTCAAGTTATAAATGCAACTTTTTGATTAAACATAACCCGTTGGGTGTAATTAAATTATTTGTGTTTTAATATTATTAATTGGTCTATCAAAAATAAATTTATAACTTGAATTGTACAAAAGTTAACGCTGCTATTTTAGCCAAAATTCTTGTTTTAAAACCTTTAAAAGATTTCGCATAATTTCTTCTAATCATAAATTGGTCGCACAATTGAGAAAATAAAGTTTCAATCCTTTTTCTTGATTTTCTAAAAACATATGGTTGTTTTTTATACCCTTTGTGATTTTTTCTCATTGGTGTTTCCAATTTGATATTTGCACTTTCAAATAAGTCTAATTGTTGTGTTGCAGACAAATAACCTCTGTCTCCAGGTAGCACATAATCAGATAATTGATGTTTTAAATCTTTTAACAAATGTACATCGTGAACACTTGCTTTTGTAATATCTATTGATTGAAAAACTCCTGAAATACTACAAACTCCATGAAGTTTATAACCATAAAACCAAGTGTTTTGTGATGCACAAAAACCTTTGTCAGGCGCAATGTGAAAGTCATCTTTACATATTTTTATTCTGTTACGTCTAGCCATTTTACAAATCTCAAGTGGCATACTGTCTACTATAAAATAGTTTTCAAATTCAATAAACTTTGAATACAAATGTTGTCTGATTTCTTCAGTAAAATGGAATAACTTTTTTCTCCTTTTATTGTATTGACTTCGCTCAATTAAATTAGGAATTTCTCCTTTTTGTAATTGATTAAAAAATGAATTTTCACTATCAATAGACATATATTCAGAAGTTAAGCTCAATGCAACTATTTCTAAATCAGACATTTTTAGTCTTCTTCCAGCTCGAATTCCTGTATTTAAAACAATATTAAAAGAAGTAATAACTTCTAAAACTCTAAAATAATTTTTTACTATATTTGACATAGATATTGGGTTGTTTGGCGACATCAAGATACTGAAATTCAGCGTCTTGACCAATATCTAATCCCTTTATTTTACTTCAAAATAATTGCCCCCAACGGGTTAAACATATAATTTTGAAACATCAAATTATATGTTTAATCAAAAAGTTGCATTTGTAACTTGAATCTAGCTATTTAATACATAGCATTAAAATAGAAGGGGAGAAAGAGGAATTTGTTTCCTTTTTTTTTGTCAGTGTTTATGCTTTCTGGTAAACTATTTTCGAATTAAAATATCGATTTTACTCCTACCATTTATAGGTAAAAAATCATGTAATCTTATCGATTTACATATATTAATAAGTAAGAATTTATCCAAATAAAAAAAATCTTTCATGGTTTGAAATTTGAACTAATTAACTACAATTATTGAACTGGTATTGATTCAAAATTTAGTTTCCTAAAACATAATTTCTATTCAATAATAAAATTCGACCTGTTACATTTTTAAACAGGTGTATTGCCAGAACTCCTCTATGCTTGCAAACCCATTGTCGCTCTTGTTCCGTTCTATACTGATAGTTTACAACAATAAAATGATTTGTCGATAGCCGTTTGTATTTCTATCGTTTCGAGGTCTAAGTTCTTAGCTACTTATAAGAGTTAGTGATTTTATCAAAATATGTTTTTTCTAAACGAGCATGTATTTCCACTCTAAATCGACTATTAACGATTCATTAACAATATCGTGTTGATTTGATGGTATTGAAAACTAGGGGTATTTCTCTTATTTTGACTCCTATAAGTAAAGGGAAATATTTATGCTGAATGTTAGTCAGAAGGAAAAAAAATGTGTGCGGTATCTTGCCAATGAAATGTCAAAAGCAGAGCGATCCGTATTTGAAATTGAATTGTCTTTAGATGATGATCTCCTTTCTATTTTTGAAAATTTTCAAACCATTTGGATTAGTTATCCTAATAGTGAATTGCCAAAACAAACGATTTCCTTTGAAGAAATACTGAATCAATATAATAAACCAGAAAAACATAAATCCGTAAATATTTCCACAAAAAATAAGGTAGTCCTCTCGATGGCTTTTCTTTTGGTTTTTTGTCTGGGCTTTTATTTCATTGGAATGACAAAATCTGAATATACCAATCATAGAATCGCACCGAAAGGTCAGCGGCTTACTTTTATTTTACCAGATAGCAGTACTGTTATTTTAAATTCGGGCAGTGAAGTAAAATATTTCAACGATTTTAGGGAACAAAGAGCTATTTGGTTAAAAGGAGAAGCTTTTTTTAAAGTGACAAAAAATAGTGATTCCCCTTTCATTGTCCATACTAATGATTTTAATGTGAAAGTTTTAGGAACCGAGTTTAATATTAACAGCAATACCATTGATCAAACGGTTTCTTTAGCAAAAGGAAAGGTAAATATAGTTCTCAAAGAAAGTAAGGATGAAATTAACCTTTTACCAAATGAAGAATTGGTTTGGAATGCCAAAACCAAAGCCGTTATCAAAAGGAACTTTGACGTTAATAAGGTTGCTGCATGGAAAGATAATATACTCTTTCTGAACGATGATAAATTTGAAGATGCACTCCCAAAAATCAATCAATTTTATGGAGTAAATTTTATTATCAAGGACGCTTTCATTGCAAATAAGCGTATAAAAGGTGCTTTTAAAAACCAGACCATTGATGAATTTATAACTTCTCTAGAGTTTATTTCAGATGTGAGTATTAAAAAAACCATTAAAAATAACATTGAGATAAGTAAGAGCCATGAAAATTAATCAAACAAAAATGGGCAGTAGTGAATGCTTTTCCGACGATTATTTATTTCAGCAAATTCAGAATGGACAATATGAGGCGATGCAACTTTTCTTTAATAGGTATTATACTCCTTTGTGTCGTTTTGGATCTAATTATGAATCGAACCCTTGTCTTGTCGAAGAAAAAGTCGCTGATATTTTTATTCAGTTGTGGACCAACAGAAATATTCTTGATAAAATTAAAAACCCTAAATCTTATATCTATGTAATAGTAAAAAACAGTTTAAAAACAGTACGGAAATCAGAAAAGTTTTACCAACAAATTGACGAAGAAAAAACTATAAATTTTATGTTTTCGCCTAGTAGGGAACAAGAGATTATTGAAAATGAACAAAAAGAAATGAACACCAATTTGATACGTGAAATATTAGATGTTATTCCTAAAAAATCACGTCAGGCTTTTGAACTCAGCAGAATTGATGGTTTAAAATACAAAGAAATTGCGGAAATTTTAAACGTCACTCCTAAAACGGTTGAAAATCATATAGCTATTGCGCTTAAATACATTAGCAAAGCTTTGGAATCCTATAAAAAGAGAGGCTTGTTAAACTCTATCTAATAATTAGTTGAAAAAACTGATTTTTTTAAGACCAGTTTTAGTTTGTTAAAAACAATAATAAATAATTATACATAAAATGAAACAAAAAATTATACTAACCTTATCCTTATTACTACTATTTGGTGTTGGGGTCACTTATTCAAAAACTTCGAAAACAAGTATTGTCGAAGAAAATAGAGCTAAAAAAGAAAAGATCAATTTAAACTTAAAAGACGCTTCTGTAAAGCAAATTTTCACTCTTATAGAACAGCAGATAAACAATAAGTTTATATATATGTCAGACCAAAATTTTCTTCAAAAGAAAATTTCTATTTCCATATATAATCAAGATTTAAATCAAGTATTAGCGGTTTTAAAAACCAAAGTGAGTCTTGATTTTAAGATCACTAAAAACGGTGTTTTGGTAAAAGAATTGATTGAGATTACTCCAAAAAGCACTGCAAAAAAGAATCAGGAAAACCGAAAAATCACTGGTGTGGTTTTAGATGAATCTAATTTGCCTATTCCCGGAGCTTCTGTATTTGTAGCAGGAACAACTATAGCGACAAGCACTGATTTTGATGGGAAATTCACGATTAATATTCCTGCAAATATAACGATTTTGTCGGTTAGTTATATCGGATTTGAGACTAAAGAAATCAATATTGAAAACCAGACAGAAATAAAAGTCATGCTTTTTGAATCGGCTTCTCAATTAGACGAAGTTGTAGTAGTGGGTTACGGTACAGAACAACGAAGAAATGTGACCGGCTCAGTCTCTTCGGTAAAAATGAAAGAGATTGTATCACAGCCTAAAGCGAATGTAACTGAAATGCTGGAAGGTCGTTTGCCCGGAGTTCAAATCATGAGTGACAATAGCCCTGGAGGAGGTTCGTCTATACGGGTACGCGGGTTTAGCACCATTAACAATAATGATCCTTTAGTAATTATTGATGGGGTTCCTGCTTCCAATGGTTTAAATGGGATCAATCCAGCCGATATAGCAACGCTTCAAGTATTAAAGGATGCTGCTTCGTCTTCAATTTATGGTTCTCGTGCCGCTAATGGAGTTGTCGTTATAACCACTAAAAAAGGAGGAAAAAGTGGTAAAACTGAAATACAATTTGATGGGTATTCCGGTGTTCAATCAGCCTTTAATTTACCTACGATGTTGAATGCGCAACAGTATGGAGATTTACTTTGGCAAGCAACTAAAAATGATAATAAAATACCAGCTAGTGGTGTTTATGGTAGTAATCCCAACTCACCAACAATTCCAGCTTTTCTTAACGCTGCCAATACGATTCCCAGTGGTGATGTAAAATGGATTGATGAAATCATGCGACCTGCAGCGGTTCATTCCTATAATTTATCGCTGTCAAAAGGAGATGAAAAAAGTCAACATGCTTTTACACTTGGATATTTTAATCAGGAAGGAATTATAAAGCACACTGGATTTGAGCGTTTTTCTGCGCGATTTAATTCTAGTTATAAAGTAAAAGATTTTCTGACTATTGGCGAAAACTTTACGGCTTCTTATTCCGAGCAAGTTGCAACAGGAACTAATAGCTCTTTGGGAAGTATTGTTTACAATGCTCTACAGTTTCCTTCGATTGTTCCGGTGTATGATATAAACGGAAATTTTGCGGGTAACCCAATCAATGATATTTCGAATCCATTAGGAAGTTTAACGCGGGCCAAAGACAATAACCAAAAGCGAATTCAGGCTTTAGGGAATGTATTTGCCAGTGTAAAAATTAGTGATTTTACTTTTAAAACTTCTTTGGGACTGGACTTTCAAAGTTTTAATTACAGAGATTTTTCACCTGTTTTTAATGAGATTCTTTCGCAAAATGTAAAAAATGCGTTAACGACAAGCAACAATTTTAATTATCAACTTACGATATCCAATACTTTAAATTATCAAAAACAATTTGGTCAACACAATCTGGATGTTCTTTTAGGGCAAGAAGCGATAAAATATTATTATGAAGGTTTTGGTGCTTCTCGCCAAAATTTCCTGTATGAAGATCCAAATTTCAGATACTTAAGTTACGGAACTGAAAATCAGTTAAACACGGGAACTGCAAATGAATGGGCTTTGAACTCCTATTTTGGTCGGGTAAATTACAATTTCAATCAAAAATATATTGTAAGTGCTACCGTTAGAAGGGATGGAACTTCAAGATTAGCCAATAACAACTGGGGCACTTTTCCGGCAGTCTCTGGGGGATGGAGATTAGATAAGGAAGAATTTTTTGATTTTGGAGATACGTTTACTTCATTTTTACTTCGTGCCAGTTGGGGACAAACCGGGAATCAACAATTGCCTTCCTATTCTACGGTTGATAGTTATTCCAATAACAATAATTATTCTGATTATGCAATTGGAGGTCAAAATGTGATTTCAACAGGATTAACACAAACGCGAGTTTCAAATGCTAATTTATCTTGGGAAACTACTACTCAAAAAACAATTGGGTTGGATCTTGGTTTTTTTGATAATAAATTAAATGTTACGGCAGAATATTACAACAAAGAGACCAATGATATTTTGGTCTATAATGTAATTCCATTAACTTATGGAGGTACAAATGACGGACAATGGATTAATGACGGGCAAATGAAAAACCGCGGTTTTGAATTGGATTTAAACTATGCCGATAAAATTAGTGATTTCTCCTATGATCTTGCTTTAAATTTGACGGGATACAAAAATGAATTGACCACTTTGAATAGTGTTGCCTATTTAGGAATTCCTAGTTCTTCCTTGCATACAGTAAATTTTGGTCAGGAAATATCCAGAAGTGCCGTTGGACAACCTATTGGGTCTTTTTATGGATTTGTTTCCGAAGGCTTATTTCGCAGTCAACAAGAAGTTGCCGATTATGGTATGCAGCCCAATGCGCAAGCAGGAGATCTTAAATTTAAAGATGTAAATGGTGATGGAGTAATTAACAATAATGACAGAGCTTTTATCGGTTCTCCTCATCCGGATATCATGTTGGGTTTTAATATCAATTTGAAATACAAACAGTTTGATTTAGGAATGTTTTTTAACGGAAGTTTTGGAAACGATATTTATAATCTAACAAAATACAAAACTAATTTCTTTAATCAGGCTGCTTACAATAAAGATAGTGAATTATTAGGCGCCTGGACGATTGACAATCCTAATTCTTCTATTCCAAGATTGTCTTTAGATGACAGAAACAACAACATTCGACCTTCTTCGTATTATGTAGAAGATGGTTCGTATTTTAAACTAAACAATTTACAAATGGGTTATACTTTTGCTCCAGAAGTTCTAGCCGGAATGAAATTACGTTTGTATGGACAGGCGAGTAATGTATTTACGATTACCAAATATAGCGGTTTGACACCACAAATTGGGCTGCAAAGTTATTCTTCAAGCAACCGAAATCTTGATATAGGTATCGATAGAGGAATTTATCCCACTTCACGAACATTTACTTTTGGCTGTAATTTAAACTTTTAAATTTAAAAATGATGCGAATAAAAAACACAATAAAAATAGTAGCTTTTCTGGCTTTGGGACTTCAAATGAGTTCTTGTTCTGATACATTTTTAGAAGAAGTTACATACGGCGAAGTTGATCCTTCCGAAATGACGAAGCCGGCTAATGTAGAACGCGCCATTATATCAGCATACAGCGTTTTAAACGGACAAATTGACGGAGCCTCAAATGCCCTTAATTCACCAAGTTCGAATTGGAGTTTTGGAGATGTTACTTCGGATGACAGTTACAAAGGCGGCGGTGGAACTGGAGATCAGAACAATATTCACCAAATGGAGATTTACAACGAAAATTCAACCACGCTGGATATAGAACGTAAATGGGTGGCACTTTACGAAGGGGTGAAACGGGCAAATGAAGCCATGCGTTTATTACATGCATCGTCTGAATTTGAAGCCAGTTTGAAAGTCAAACGAATGGCAGAATTGCGATTCTTAAGAGGTCATTTTTATTTTGAGTTAAAAAAAATATACAACCGTATCCCGTATATTGATGAAACGGCGGTTACAGTGGCTGATTACGCCAAATCTAATACGACTTTTAGCTCAGATGAATTATGGACTAAAATTGAAACCGATTTTCAATTGGCGTATGCCGATCTGCCCGTTACACAAACAGAGTTGGGACGGCCAACCAAGATCGCCGCTAAATCTTATTTAGCTAAATGTTATGTTTTCCAAAACAAATGGCAATTGGCTTACGACGCTACTACTGAAATAATGACTAGTAATTATGGCTTATTAGCTGATTTTCAGCAAATATTTTTACCGGAAAATGATAATAATAAGGAAGTAATTTTTGCTATACAACATTCTGTTAAAGATGGTCAACCTAGTTCGTACAACGGAAGTATAGGAGATCGTTTATCAGCGCCAGGAGGTCCATTTTATTCTCAATATGGTTTTCATCGTCCTACACAGAATCTGGTGAATGCCTTTAAAACGGATGCTACCGGTTTGCCATTGGAAAACAACATCAACGTTGTATCAAGTGATAATGTAGATCCACGTATTGATGTTACAATAGGACGTCCGGGAATCCCTTACAAGGATTTAGGCATTTTATACCAAGATAGCTGGGCAAGAGATTTGGCAACGTATGGCGCCTTTGCCCCTAAAAAGCGAATTGTTTCTGCTAAATCTGCCTTTCATGTTACTGTTTGGCCTTATGTAAATGCTTTGAATTATTATATTATTCGATATGCTGAAGTTGTTTTATGGAGAGCAGAGGCCGCTGTAGAAATTGGAAAAATTGATGATGCGCGAATTTTAGTGAATCAAATTCGGAATCGTGCCGCTAACTCTACCTATGTAAAAACTTTAAATGGAAGCGCAAATGCTGCGAATTACAATATTAAACCGTATGACATCATTTGGACCGATAAAATTGCCGCAAGAGCAGCGGTACATTTAGAAACCCGTTTAGAATTGGCTATGGAAGGCCACCGTTTCTTTAATTTGGTTCGATGGGGAGAAGCAGATGCTGTTCTAAATGCCTATTTGAAAGTTGAAAAAACTAGAAGAACGCATTTGACAAATGCTGTATTTACCAAAGGGAAAAATGAATATTTTCCAATACCACAGCGGTATATTGATGCATTGCCAATAGGTACAGTAACCCAAAATAAAGGCTTTTAAAAAATTAAAATAAATTGGGCAATCAAATAGATTGCTCAATTTTTTATTAAAAAAAGATGAAAAAAATAATTTACCTGTTACTTGCGCTTATTTATATTTCAGGTTACAGCCAAAAAGAAAAAGGATTTGAACTGGATTATTCCTCTTCTAAATCGGGTTCATTGATTCAGGACAAGAATTTTTATTTGTTGACTGCTATTCAAAACGATAGAGCCGTTAGTCAACTTCTGGAAAAGAATAGTGTTTTCAAAACAATTTTTAAGAATAAGCAGCAAGAGATTGGTTCCAAACTAACGTCCTGCAAAGACAGTATTTCCTGCTTGATTAGTGGGTATCAATTTGAAGAAAAAGAACTTAAAAATATTGATGAGGAACTTCAAATTTTGATGAAAGACGAAAAGGTACTTCAAGATTTTGTGAAAAATAATTTGCGTACTTCTGGGAAATACGAGAATTTTAAAAACAGTGCCAATACGGAATTATTACTAAAAGCGTGGCAACTTTGTGCTCAAGGGATGAACCGTATCATGAAGGTATATGGTCTTGGGGAAGCCCCTCAATATGCTAAAATGGATTCGGTTTCTTATGACGTAAAGTCTAAATTTTATAAAGGATCTGTTTTTATGTGGTCTGATTTTCTTCACAATAAGAAGCCGAAAGGAAATACGCTGTTTTTTCAGGAAAGTCTAGAATTCAGTTTATCACTTTTGTATATGAACCATCGAGATGAAGTGGCTCGCTACGAACCTTTGGAGGAAAAAGAGAATAAGAAGGCAATTGCCCATATAAAACAAATTAATTTTGATGCTTCTGATTACGCGTCTGTTTTAATTTTGGGTAACGGGCCGGAAAATTATCAAGACCGATTGTCCGCCATTGGAAAACTAAATCTGCAATTGGGTGTGCTGGAATATGAAGCCAAGAAAGCCCCTTTAATTATTGTTTCCGGAGGTCATGCCCATCCATTTAGGGCTACTTTTTGTGAAGCGATTGAAATGAAAAAAGAATTGATGAACGTGCATCATATTCCCGAAGAAAATATTCTTATTGATCCTTTTGCCCGCCATACCACAACTAATTTGCGTAATGCAACCAGGTTGATGATTGCATATCATATGCCGCTTGACAAAAAAAGTATCGTCGTTACAAATAGTAGTCATAGTAATTATGTCGGAAATGCAAATTTTAATGCGCGTTGTACGGAAGAATTGGGTTATTTGCCTGCAGTTATTTTAAAAAGACTAAATTCGACTGCTTTAGAATTTCTACCTAATGTGGAATCCTTGCATCAAAATCCAATTGATCCATTGGACCCATAAATATATATTATGAAAAAAATACTCGTTCTAGGATTAGCAATCGTTACAGTAGCTTGCCAGTCTTTAAAAAATAATAGCGCTAATTTGGCATCATCGCCAGTAGAAAAAGTAAATGTCTTTTTAGGGACGTCTGGCGATCACGGACAAATGTCTCCATCTGCTTCTTCTCCCTTCAATATGATGAGTATAGGGCCGCAAACTTATCCACATATTCATTCTGGTTACGAGCATCTGGCCAAAGAATTTTTGGGATTTACCCATAGCCGTATCGAAGGAGTGGGTTGTTTGGGAAGTGGAGGCAATTTATTAATCAAACCAATTTTGGATAATGATTCCAATACTTTATTACTAAAAAAACAAGAATCAGCTTCACCGGGTTTTTATCAGGTAGCATTCGAAAATGGAATTCGGGCTCAAATGAGTGTGAAACATAATTTTGGAATGCATCATTATGAATTTCCGCGGAAGGGAGCGGGGCTGCATATTGATTTATCGCACGCTTTTGTAAATCGATTTGTTGCCGAAGAGCATAAAATTGGAACAAAAAGCATCAGTGGCTGGATCGATACCCAAACCACTTGTGATAAGGGAATATATCGCATTTATTATGTGCTGGAATTCTCCAATTTGGGAACAATAACAAAAACTGCCGATCATCAGTATCGTGTTGAAGCTAATGCAGATGATAAAGAAATGGTCGTTCGTGTCGGTTTTTCCTCTGTGAGTACGGCTTTCGCCAAAGCAAAAATAGAAACGATGCCCATACAGGATTTAGCTGTGCAAACAACTGCAGAGTGGAAAGAGCATTTAAACAGAATAGAAGTTGATGGTGAAAAAAATCGGGAAGAATTGTTTTATTCACTTTTGTACCGAGGATTACAAGCGCCGTTTTTAGTTTCAGAAACGGACGGTACTTATAAGGCCATTGACGGTTCCATTCAAAAATCCAACAGCCCTATATACAATGGCTGGGCTATTTGGGATAATTATCGCGAGCAATTGCCCATGATTTCGCTGGCTTATCCGGAACGTTTTGGACCCATAGTAAAATCTATTGCTAATTTGTATCCGTATGGGAAAAATAATTGGGCAACAAAGCACGAATCTTCACCCACAGTGCGCACAGAACATGCTATTGTGGTTTTATTAGACGGGTATAAAAAAGGATATCCGGTAGATTTTAACACCATAAAAGATTCCCTGATCGCAGAAGTGGATCGATTGCAATACAATACACCGGATAAGGCTTTGGAATCTTCTTACGACAGTTGGGCGCTTTCGGAAATCCTGAAGATTACCAAAGACTCCTTATTGAGTGCCAAGTATTTGAATAAAGCGTTAGGCTATAAACGCTATTGGGAAAAAGATTTCGCTGATCTATCCCTGAAAGATATCGATAAAATGCCTGCGCGTGGCATGTATCAAGGTACGGTATGGCAGTATCGCTGGTTTGTTCCTTTTGATGTATCAGGTCTAAAAAAATTAACAGGCGGAGAAGTTTCTTTTTTAAAGCAATTGGACCAGTTTTTTGCCGAGGACAATTACAACCATGCGAATCAGCCGGATTTACAAGTTCCGGGACTGTATAATGCGAGTTCCCAACCTTGGAAATCACAAAAACTGTTTCGGAATATTATGTTGGATACGGTCGTTCAGGCTTATTTTAATGAAAACAGTAAAGGCGTTGATTCCTACATTGGAAGGATCTATAAGAACGAACCTCAAGCCTATGTACGCACTATGGATGATGATGCCGGTACGATGTCCTCCTGGTTTGTTATGCGAAGTATAGGTTTGTCTCCGGCAAATATTGGAAGCCCGATATACTACTTGACCGCTCCGATCTTTAAGACTGTAAAATTAAATTGGGAAAACGGAAAATCATTTTACATTAAAATTAGTAATTACAATAAAGATCACTTTTATATTCAATCGGTTCGTTTAAATGGTCAGCCATTATTTAGGAATTGGTTGACGCAGGAAGAGATCACCAATGGAGGAACCCTGATTATCGAAACAGGAGCATTACCTAATAAAAATTGGGGAATTGAGGATCAGTGGATTTCAAAATAGGGGATTCAGATGATTAGTTGATAGCGAGTAAGCATTGATTATTTTTTATTTACAATTTTCAATCCTATAAAACGAGAAGCCTGATTTAAAACTCAGAATTATTGATTTTGCATTTTAAGGTATAATTCTTTACAAGTGGTTAAATTTTAACATCTTAAACTTTGATTGCGTATTTTTATGCAGGTACCATTGGTCGCGTTGGAAAAAAGGTGTACTAGTAGAATTGATCGATGCTTGCGAAAATATTTCGGTGTTAGATATCATGTTCTAAACGATAAGGATTTTCTCTGGTTAGTGGTTCTATTATAATTTTTATGACTACAGTCTCGTCTTTATCAGTGTCTTTTAATGCTTGTATTTTAAAAATAATTTTATCTTTATTTAAGTTCTATTTTTTTTAAAAAAAAAGTCTTGGTTTTGGCTATTTATATTAAGATAGATATTTTTAATTAAGGTCTTTTTTACTAGATGAATATAGTTAAGCAGTTATGAAAATATATTCCTTCTCATCCAACTATCCTCCTGACCCGTGCAGACTGTCGACGCGTATTGTCGTATTAAAAATCGAAAAAGCATTCTCTGTTCTGTATCTTTTGATACTATATCCCTTGCAATGAAAAGGCCGAATTATCAGTTACGGCATTAAATTAATTTGGGATTTTAATGGTGTTATCTTGTAAACTTGGCGTAATTTTTTTTGACCTCGTAGTCAAATTTTGGTATTCGGATTGCCTCAGTATTTGTAAAATTATCCTTTAGGACCGGTTCCAGATTGTATTATGCTTTCTCTTGCCCACTCAAAAAAGCAGTTTCTAATTGTTTGCTCGTTGCAGTTTTTATTATGTGGCATGAAATTACATTTTAAAGGTTAAAAAAAGAATTGGATTAGAAAGGAAAGTTGTAGAAGGATTGTTTTTTTGAGCTTCGCTGTTTGCGGAACTTTACTGTTTTACGAATGTACTTTTCTGTTAGTAAAATTCACTGTCTTACGACTTATGGTGTGAATGATTAGGCCGCTCAAAAACGTGTATTTGTTATTATTGTAAATATACATATTTCCATTCAAAAGAATATTCACACGAGTTTACTTTTTCGTAAGTCCACTTTTTTAATTGAGAAGGCAAGAATAATCGATTGAAATTGCGATTTACTTTACCTAAATACTGTTTTTAAGTATAATGCATAGTTGATGTATATATTAAAAACGAACATCTGTACATAATTAGTCAATTTATGAAAGTGACATATGTTTGTAATCCGTCCTTAAACAATAGGCTTTCAGTTTTCAACGCCCCGCAATTGTTCTGACGACAGGAAGAACTATTGCGGGGCGGCCCGCGGTACAATCTTTCATTACACGTTTACCAATTCTTTTTTTGATTCTTGTCAAGCTTTGAAAAAGCTTTGTCATTGTGCTATTAGTGTTCTAAACTGCCTGCGAGTGCCAATGCCTCTCGTAAGTTCCTGACTGCATTTTCTTGGTAGTTCTTATTTTTTTAAAACAGTTTTATAACTAATTTTTAAAAGGCCAGACAGCATATACTGCCTGGCCTAATGGTTTAATTCAAGAGTAGCGCATCCACTCCTTTGGCTGCAAAATCGGTACAAAGGTTAAAAGCCGACTGTGACCGGAGCTGTCCTGTACCACCCATTAAAAGTGAACACAATTTGGCTTCTTCATCCTTATAAGAGCGTACATTTTGAAAATATCCTGTTATGGCATTGTATGCCCCGAAAAAGGTTCCTTTGGTAGTATTCATTAATTGAGTAGGGTCGCTCATAGCATAAGAAAAAGCACTATCGACCATGTTGGTAAAGCAGGAAGACAGTTCGTCCTCATTGCCTTCGTTCAGGTTTTTGAGCACCTCTTTGCTAGGTGCAAGGGTAGACTGGATAAGTTTTTTAATCTCGTTGTCTGAAATGGGCAGTTTTGTCCAATAATTGAAAATAGCCTGCATTTGTTCCGACAAGATATCGGAAATGCCCATGACCTTGTGTGCTTGTTCCAAACGTTGTTTGGCATTGGAGGTGTGGCGAATGCGAACGGTATTGCTTTGGGGTGCAAATGGATTTTAAGGAAGCTGACAGTGCCGGCAATTTCAAACTGAATCAGTATCATCAAAATTATGGTTACGATCTTGAGGCAGCACTGTCCAAACATCCAATCAAGGAACTGAATACTCCTAAATTTAAAGAAAATTTTATGGATTCCCTAAAAAAAGGAAACTTACAATCGGCCACTTTCGTGAAAGACGGTAAAGAAGTCAAGCATTATATTGAAGCTAATCCACAGTTTAAAACCATCAATGCATATGATGGAAATCTAAAACGGATTGACAACCGTCAGACGAAAGAGGATAAGCAATCAGAAGGACAAAATACCTCACAGAAGCAGGACAATAAAAAACAGAGTCAAAATACTGATGACGATGGACCTGCCGCTCCCCAAGAAGTCAAAAAGAGAAAAAAAAAGCAGTC
>NZ_JAFCUM010000019.1:30370-57722 GCF_049896525.1 Flavobacterium sp. DSR3-2 | reverse complement strand
TCGACTCGAATTACATGGAGAATCTCTGAGAAAAAAAGAGGGATAAACAAAGGGTAATATTTAGGTATATTTGAATACTAATTAACAGATGAAAAAGAGTAGTTTTTAATGAAAAATGGAGGTGGTCATTTTGAATTGGAATTGGGTGGTCATTTTGAATTGGAATTTGCAGTGTTATCAGTCATTTTTCTCTTTAAACTGCTAGAAACCGTATTACTAAGTAGTATTTTAATTGTTTATAACGACCGATTAATTTGTCCGCTAGTGAGGTTAAATCGCGCAAAAATATCTTTCGTTGTTTTTGGTACCTGATGCTGCTAAAACCTTGCATTGTTCCTGACATCAATAACAGCGAATCGTGATGCAGGGGAATTTCTATCTGAGGAATTTCTTTTCTGAATTTATGACTTAAACGAAACATACGATTCTCCCCGAAACTTACTGGTTTTGCCGTTGCGAACTGGCATTACTGCCACTGAATAGAAAGCAGCACGTTTTTTTAAGTTGATTGGCTTTCCTACGTAAATTACTTTACTTGTCTAAAGGTAGTTTCATAATACGGCTGGAATGCAATGCAACGTAGCCTGCGGAGTGTAAAGGAATGAAGCGGTATTATGTTGGTAATAACGGAGTCTAAAGCAGTGTAGGGAAAGTACCAATACTAGAAGTGAAATGAAATAAAAAAAACAGCTGTCCAACTTTTCAGGAGGACTGCTGTTTTTTTGTGATGTGTTTGAATACTGTAAGAAGATTAAAAAGTTATAGAATTACTCTTTTCGATTTAAGAACAGATGTTGTATTTTTCTTATTTCAATGAAGCTATTATAGCTCTAAAACTGTCCAAACTAGCCTCTATATTTTCGACAATTTCCAATGCTAAAACATCCGGATTAGGTAAATTATCCAAATCGGCCAAAGATTTATCTTTCAACCAAGTGATGTCTAAACTTGTTTTCCCTCGGGTTACTATTTCGTCATAAGAAAATTTTCTCCAACGTCCTTCCAGATTGGTTGTAGCATGATAAGTTTCTTTTCTTTTATTTCGGTTTTCAGGATTATATAGCGTGATAAAATCTCTTAAATCTTTTAATTTTAACGGATTCTTTTTTAGTGTATGGTGAATGTTTGTGCGGTAATCATATACCCACGTTTCCTTAGTCCATACCTCTTTGCTAGATGGTTTTCCATCAAAAAATAGTACGTTAGCTTTTACACCATTGGCATAGAAAATCCCTGTTGGCAAACGAAGAATCGTATGTAAATCGGTAGTTTCTAAAAGTTTTTTCCGAACTGTTTCTCCAACACCGCCTTCAAACAAAACATTATCCGGCAAAACTACGGCTGCCATTCCTGTCGTTTTAAGCATCGTGCGTATGTGCTGCACAAAGTTCAACTGTTTGTTGCTGGTAGTAACCCAAAAATCCTGACGGTTATAGGTCAAATCTTCTTTCTCTTGTTCGCCGTCTTGATTGGTAAAGGTCATGCTACTTTTTTTACCAAATGGAGGATTGGCCAAGATATAATCATACCGTGTACCCGAATCTGTAATCAACGAATCATTTGGGGAAATAAAATTATCCGAATCAATATCTCCAATGTTGTGCAAAAACAAGTTCATAAGCGCTAAACGTCTGGTTCCTGCCACAATCTCATTACCAAAAAAGTTTTCATATTTTAGGAATTGTTTGGCTTCTTTGTCTAAATCTCGGTTATCCACAATCCAATCGTATGCAGCTAAGAAGAAACCTCCTGTACCACAAGCTGGATCTGCAATAGTTTTTAAAGGTTCCGGACGCAGGCATTCCACCATTGCTTTGATCAATGGGCGAGGAGTGAAGTACTGACCCGCACCACTTTTGGTATCTTCGGCGTTTTTCTCTAGTAAACCTTCATAAATATCGCCTTTGTCTTTCACGCCCATCAAAATCCAATTTTCGGCATTGATGAGCGCAATAAGTTTATATAACTTGGCTGGATCCTGTATCTTGTTTTGGCTTTTGATAAAGATTTGCCCTAAGATGCCTTTTTCTTTGGCCAGCTCCCGAAGCATAATGTTGTAATGCAACTCTAACTCCGAACCACTTTTAGAAGTCAAGGTTTCCCACGCAAATTCGTTTGGAATTGGCATTTCTCTATTGTGTGGTGGCTTGCTGTATTCGTCAGCCATTTTCAGAAATAACAAATACGTTAGTTGTTCCAAATAGTCACCATAGCCCACGCCATCATCTCTAAGGGTTTGACAAAATGCCCAAACTTTACTGACAATACTGGAAGTGTTTGCTGAATTATCTTTGCTCATTATTTATTGTTAATCAAATTTATTATTACTTTAACCATCATGTCTTTATCATCTGATTTGGACTCGGCTATCATTAATGTTAATGCTACTAAGGCATTATCATCTATTATTTTTCTTCCTTCGTAATACAGTAAAGCGTTTCGCTCTAGGAACCAAACAAAGAGAAAAGCAGCAATTCTTTTATTACCGTCCGAAAACGAATGATTTTTAGTCACAAAATACAACAAATGACCTGCCTTTTCTTGCACAGAAGGATATAAATCGATTCCGTCAAAAGTTTGGTAAATCGTTGCCAGAGAGCTTTTGAATGACTCGTCTTTTTCATTGCCAAACAAGTTTGAACCGCCAAATTTAGTCTTTAATCCTTCAACAGCTTTCTTTGCTTCAGGATAAGATATTTTGAAGACTTCTTTTGTATCAGTTGCAGCTATTTTTAAGGTTTGGTGATCGTACTGGTCTAAAATATCCAACGCAAAAGCATAATCACTTAAGACTTTTAGTAAGCCTTGCGCTTCATCACCGGTAACGATTTTAGTTTTTACAATATTGTCCAGTAAACTGACAGCTTGCTTTAATTCTTGAAATTTGTTCTCGGTTTCTTTTAATCTTTTTTCGTTTATAGTGTATCCTTTGACTAAATAGTCTTTTAAACGCAGGGTTGCCCACTGGCGAAATTGAGTACCTTGTTTTGATTTTACACGGTAACCTACTGAAATTATTACGTCTAGGTTGTAATAATCTATTTTTCGTTTAATTTCTCTATTTCCTTCTGTTTGAACTGTCAAGGATTCCTTGACAGTTGAAATTCTTTCTAACTCGCCTTCTTTAAAGCAGTTATTGATATGTAAACTAATATTTTGCTTAGTCTGTCCAAATAATGATGCCATTTGTATTTGACTCAACCAAACGGTATCTTGATCAAACAATACTTGAATTTCTGTTTGATTGTCTTTGGTTTTAAATATTTCTATTTGGTTTTCCATAAATATTCCTTTTTCCATTTATTCAGTACTAGCAAATTTTGCATCTTGCTTTCTCATAATCTCATTTAAACGGCTTTTAATTAAAGACTCATTATTAATTTTTATCAATAAGATCAAGTGGTCGAGCTATAAAATATTCCATATCAAAAGGGTTTTGAAAACCCATTTTCTTATAGTAGTTGAATAGTTGGAATTGTGCTTTTTCAAAATTTAATTCCATTTTTTGGTATTCCATTTTTTTATTCCAATCACTCATTTTTTCTTCCGTTTCTCTTTTGATTGAAACGTCATGCTGCATTGGGTATGCTTTCAAAACCCATAATCCGCAAGATGAATAAAACCGCTCTATCAAATTCTTGACTATCTTTTCACCAACACCTTTACCTCTATATTTTGCGATGACTTCTAATGTTTCTAAAAAAAAGACGTCATAATTATTAAGTGGATTAAAATCAAAATAAGTATCGATTTTATCCCATACGTGTTTGTTTTCCTCCCATTCAAATAAAACGCCAGACATTTGACAAATAGAATGCGTTGCATCCATAACATCATGAAGAGGAAAATGAGAATCCATAGCCAAAGAAAAAAGAATTTGACTTATTTTACCTTTTGCTATTTGTTCAATTTCATTAAAATGATCATTTGTAGCGAAGACAATAAATTCAATTTCATTTACAAACTCATTGGGATCTTCACCTAATGGACTCTCTCTAAGAATATCATTAAATGAATATTTTATTGTAAAATTCTGTTCTTCCATAACTGTATTTTATTAAACCAACTCCCCACTAAACGCCTTCTTCAATATACTCTGCCGTAGAGCTTCGGCTTGTAATAAACTTTTGAGTAATACTTTCCTCCATTTTATCGGCAACACTCAAACGGCTCTCGATTTCTTGAACTATACTTTGTTGTTCTTCGAAAGAAGCAAGTGGTAAATTTACTTTTTCTAGAATATCAACA
This sequence comes from Flavobacterium sp. DSR3-2, assembly GCF_049896525.1. NCBI lineage: Bacteria > Pseudomonadati > Bacteroidota > Flavobacteriia > Flavobacteriales > Flavobacteriaceae > Flavobacterium > Flavobacterium sp. DSR3-2. Next base: position 53,474 of record NZ_JAFCUM010000019.1, on the reverse strand, counting down.
TTTATATTTTTTTGTGCAGTTGCGGGAGCTAATTCTTCTAATTTCTGTTTGAATGAAATAAAAAAGTAATTCAAATATTTATTGAAAAGCACTTCTTCTTTTGAAAGTAAGCCAACAATACTATCAGGAAAACAAGCATCAAAATTTAATATAGCTGTTTCTCCAATATTGGCGGCAATAGTAAGACATAAAGTTCCTTTAGGCCAAAGCTTGCTCTGAGCTAGTCCTATTTCGCTGTAAGTTTGAGAATACTTTCTAATATAGCCGCCATTTGCCTTTCTAATATCTCCCGTTTGAATAAAAGGATAATTCCCTCCATATAATTCTGGAGCGTTTCTAGGTCTATTTTTTGATTTTCCTCTTTTGACTTCACAAACTTCTTTTAAGTTTACCTTTTTCCAACCCTTCGGCAATTCTCCTTCCTTAACTTTTTTATTGGTCAACTTCCCTTCAAAAGCCCATTTCAACACACTTTGTCTATAGATTTTGAGTTGTTGTTGTGCGGTTTTTAAATCTTCGATGCCTTTGTCTAAATCGCTGAATAATTCTTCTATTTTGGAGACGATGAGATTTTGGGTATCGAGTGGAGGTATTGGTAGCTCAATAGAAAGTAAATCCCCTTTTGAAAGACTTGGTATTGTGGTACTCTTATCTAATTTTTTAAAATTAAAACCTAGACAGAAATAATACAAGAATTTACTATTCAAGTTTTCTTTTACACATAGACCAAAAGCAGTATCAACATTCCAAAACTTTGTAGTTACATAAATTGGGCTATTTATAGTTCCTTTTCGTCCTATAATAGTTGTGTTTTCATCACAAATATATTCATCTGCATATCCAAAGATTCCACTACTTCCATAAATCGGGTATTTCCCATCTGGGTTAATAACTTTGGATTGATTTTTTCCGCTTTTAATTTCACAGACTTCTCCTAGGGTCTTTCGTTGCCAGTTTTTAGTTAAATTATTAATCATTTAATTTTTTTAGAAGATAATCTGTTTTACTCTTCATTTCGAAGTTAATATATTTTTTTAATCGATCTCTGTCACTTTCTAATTCACTATAGGTTGTTAGAATTATTTGCCCTTCATTAGATGGAATTTTTTCTATTTCTTCAACACAATTTATTAATGAATCATTATCTAGATTCTGTTGCTTGGGTTCATCTAAAATTAAAATATTTGGAAACTTAATTTTTTCATTTTCTTTAAAAGTAATTGAAGTTTGTAGAAGAGATAAATAATAGCTTAGAATTATTCTTATATTATCACTTGAGCTAGAGATATTATAAATATCATAGTTATCTAAATAGGGAGAATAATTATCATTTTCATCAATTTTAATCTCATTAATTAAATTTTGATTTGACTTGAAAATCCCCAACGCTTTCAAATTTTTATGTATATTATCTTTAATAGTTTTTAAAATGGTAAAATCATTACTAGTTTGTAAATATTGATTGATTTTATCCTTAAGCTTTGTAAATTGGACATCTAATCTAATTATCTCCTCCCTTGTTGGGTTTAATGCTTGCCACCTTTCATCAATTCTTTTATATCTTTCAAAATCTTTATACATAGAATCTACTTCTAGTATTTTCTCTTTTAAAACTGCAAATTCTTTTCCCGCAAATGTCTGAGTTTGGTGATCTAATTGTTTCTCGTAAAGTAATATTTTATCTTTTTGTCCATTTCTTATTTCTTCAAGTTTCTTTTTGTCTAAATTTCTTTGACGGATTACTTTTTTAAAAGTGTTCTCCTCATCTTCAAGAAAAGCAAGATTTTCTTCAGGAGAAGATAATTTCTTCCTAACATCAGAGTGGCATAGGTGACACTCATCATCAATATTACGATTCAATGGACTTTCACAAACTGGACAACTTGTAATATTTAATTCAATTGAAAGTTCCTGAATTTTTTTTAGCTGCCTATTTTTATATTTATTTTTTTGAATTCTTTCCAGATAATTTTGATATCCATCAATTTCTGTTGATATTTTTTCAATTCTATTATTAAGAGTCCTTAATTCATAATCAAGCCTTTTTAGATTTTCTCTTAATTTTGAGTTGACATCTTCATAATCCTTATTTTGACTGGTAATTGAATTAATATTTTTACTCTCAACGTTATATTTGTCACTCAAATATCTTATATAATCATATATACTAGTTTTTCCAATGGATCCCGAATTAACCACAAGAATTCCATCAATTTTATTAGCATTTGCAATTATCAACAAATTCTCTTCTTTCTTCTCTAAATCCTCTGATAATTTTTTAATTTGTGCCTCAAGTTCTTTTTTTTTAATTTCGATTAGGTGGAGGCTAAATTTATCTAACCCCATAATATATTCAAAAGCGACTTTTTTTACATCTCTAATGTTATATCGAGTAACTTGTCTTGCTTGTATTTGAGACCATCCAGCTCTTTGTTCAACAAAAAATAATGGTAGAATATTTTCTAAATACAATTTTGAAAATTTTTGGTCATAAGTTGGCAGTTCAACAATATCTAACCCTAAAAAATCAAAAATAAATTTCTGAAATCCATTTTCGGAAAATACTCCTTCACCGTTTACAATATATCTTTTATGATCATTTGTAGTAAAGAAGTCTCTTGCTTTAGTTTCTTTAACAGCTGCAATATCAGTGTTGCCTCCTTTGATATATCTAAAAATAGAAAATTCTTGTACTCCATTTGATATTTCTAAAATTAGATACGATTTTAAAATAGGGTTACCATCTATTGATTTATAAAATTCTGGCTTAAATGGATTTTGATCAGATTTAAAAATCCCTAACCCTTTTTCAGAACCGAGGCCATATATTATACCCGTTACTATACTGGTCTTACCGACAGAATTTGGTCCATATATTATGTTAAGCCCTTGATGAAAAGGAACGTTAGCACCGTATTTGCCATTTTCGGTTTCGATACTATAAATTAATCTATTAATTATCAGATTCGGCATTTTGTTTCCAGTATGAATTTGGTATAATTTCCGTTATTATTTTTATCGTTTTATTTGTATCCATTTTTTTTCCAAATAATGCCAAGAAATTTATTTCACTAGGAAATATATCTTTCACTAGATGAAATTTTTCAATCCCATTAGTACTTAATTTAATCCTTGCATTTTTATTATCCTTATCAACTTTATAGTTAATTAAATCTCTTACAAATAAATACATTAGCATATCATTCAATCTCAAATCCCATGGAACACTTTTATACTGTACTATATTAAAATCAATTTCAATTTGATTGGACTTTTCTATGTTATCGAGCTTATTTAATATATTTTTTTTTCCGCATAATATTCCAAAATAAATTTTGTTTGGAAATGTTCATTTCTAAGCAAAAAATCTACACAAGCAATAATTTCCTTACTTAGACCATTGTTAGTCGTAAGCTTTCCTAAAATAATCAATAATCGCATCGCCCTAAATTGTATTCTATCTTCTGGTTGCACATAATTAGGCCTATCCAAGTTTATATTTGGCACCAAACCTTTTTCGGTAATTGAATCTATAAAATGCTTAATTACTTCCATTTCTTCTCCAGTCTAAAGGACATTGTGCGGCTAATTCAAAAACAACCCCATTTAAAAGCTTTTGCTTATCTCCTTTTAGTTCATAATCTTTACAAAAAGTAAGCATTTCTCTTTCTGCTTCTTCGAAAAAGTCATGAAAGAACTTCTCTGGAGTATAAATAGTATCAATTTTAAATTTCCTAGTTAATCTGTCTGCCTTCAATCGCAGATCTGATTCCCAAAGAAGAAGGTTATTTCTTAATTCTGTATTTACATCTTGTAAATTTTCTAAATATACTTTATAATTTGCTCTAACTTTATGATATTCAATCCTAATTATGTCGTCATCACTTAAAATCGCATTTAATTTTTCATCCAAATTAGTTTTTAAATATAAATCTTCTTCTGGTTCTTTAAGGGTGTCAATTATCCGAATACTATTTAGATACTTTAAAGAATCCTTTTTATGCAAAAGCGAATTGATTTTAATTTTTAAATTTTCGAGTTCCTTATCTTTCTCAATTTTTAAATCAAAAGTGGGTTTATCAAAAACTATTTTATACAATTCTTCATTATGAGCAAATAAATTTTCGACTTGCTTATCTGGAGTCCAAAACTCTACTGGCAACTTAAATAATTTAATAGCTTTTGCTTGTAAGTCATGGTCTATATTACTTAAATTTCTTAATGGTGATAACAAAATAAAAGCGGAAGCTGTTTGATTAGATGCTTCAAGCTGCAGCTGTTTATTAAATATATCTGACCAATTTAATTGTGCAGTTGTATAATATTTACATTCGATAAATATTTCTCTTTCTTTATCATTTTCATCTAAGAAAAGTACACTAATATCAAAACCATTTTGAGTACCTGAATCTTGTCGCCTAACTTGTATGACTACAAAATCCATTTTACTAAACAAAGTTCTGAAGTAAGGTTCTACTAATTTTTCAAAGTCTGCTCCTGTTATTGCCATAGTTTTACGCCGCTAAAACCTCGTTTAATTCATTAATAATCGCATCGGTATCTTCTCCAAACAACTGCCACATCTTACTCAATCCGCCTTCAGCATTAAAAGGACTTAAATCAAAATCGTCTCGGTCAATATGAAAACTATTGGCTACATAGTCTTTCATCATGCGCAACCATTGCATTTGGGCTTCGGTAAACTTTAAAGTTCCTGCTTGTTTCTTGAATACCCAATATTGGAAATTTTTATCCACCGTTTTATCATAAGTGGTGAGCGTAGTATCAATGCCGCTTACTCTTCGGATCAATGAAACCAAAGCTATCAGTTCGCTTTTGGTAGAACCATTTGTTTTTTCCAGCTGCTCATAGGCACGCCAAACGGCTAAAGGGGCTAATAACGGTTTTTCAGTTTTCAGTTTTTCGCACAGATCTTTTATCATTTTATACGAGAACTCCCTATGGCGATAATCCTGAGCATAGAAAATTTGCAAAGCAGTAATTTCGTCTTTATGGCTTTCTATCCAACTTTTGAAATCCATTATTGTTGTATGGGCAACTGCATCTTGGTCTTCTACCCAACCTATGTTGGTAATGGTATCAATATTCACAACATCGATAATTTGGTCATACTTCTTGCGAATATCCACAATAAAATCACGCAAATCCGGATTATGGAAAACCGTAACGGCATCTTCAATCAATTGTTGTTTTCCTTTTGCAATAGCATTTTCAATTTCAATCGGAGCTTGTCCTCGTAAATTGGATTTTACTCCTAATTCCACTTTTTCAATGGAATCTGGATCGTATGCGTTCAACAATTGTTTCACAATATGATTGATCGTAAAACCATTGGCTTGTTCGGCAAATTTGAGTTTATCTTTTTCAGAAAGTTGGCGTTCCAAGCGGATTAATCGATTGGCCAATGTGGTCAACATATCTTCGGAAGTATTTCCCATAGCTATGTTTTGTAATACCTCCTTTAAAGAAACACCGGGTGCTTTTTCTAATGGTCTGCTATCTGTTTTTTGAGAACTTTCCACACCAATCGCATCAATAATCACAAAATGATCTTTGCTGTATTTGGCGGAAGGCGTTCCTTTGGCTTTTAACTCTTCCACACAACAGGTTCTGGTACCACGCCCTTTCATTTGTTCATAATAAGAACGGCTTTTTACATCACGCATAAACAACAATACTTCAAGCGGTCGGATGTCAGTTCCAGTCGCAATCATATCTACAGTTACTGCGATACGAGGGTAGTAATCGTTACGAAATTGCTGTAAGACTGATTTAGGATCTTCTAAACTTTTATAGGTTATCTTTTTACAGAATTTATTTTGTTCTCCAAATTCCTCCCGGACGATTTCGATAATATCTTCGGCATGAGAATCCGTTTTGGCAAATATCAATAATTTTGGCACTTCAAAAACACCGTTTTCATCCAAACGGTCGGGAAACATAGCCGGTAAATTTTCTTTAACTGCTTTGATAATCGTTCGTATGGTACTGGGGTTTACAATTTCTTTGTCTAATTGTTTTCCGCTATAGACTTCATCTTCATCAATGGCTTCCCAAAATCTTTTTCGGGTCAGTCGTTCTCGTTTGTCTACTTTTTCGCCTATGTTGATGACGCTCCCTTCTTTAGTGATCTTTGTTTCTACCGTGAATACATTGTACGGAACCAAAACACCATCAATGACGGCTTTTTCATACCCATAATCGCAAACCAGGTTTTGGTTAAAATAACCAAAGGTTCTATTGTCAGGTGTAGCAGTTAAACCAATTTGAAACACATCAAAATAATCTAATACTTGTTTCCACAAGTTGTAAATACTGCGATGGCATTCGTCAATAACCACAAAATCAAAGAACTAAATTGGCACTTTTTCATTGTAACCCACTGGAACTGCTTCTCTGGGTTCAAAGCGCAGTTCGTTGGGATTTTCCTCTTCGGCACTTTCATCCAATTCCGTTTCCTTCAAAATAGAATACATTCTTTGAATAGTACTGATATATACTTGACTATCATTAGGAATAAACGAACTACTTAAACGGGTTACGCCATATAATTCAGTAAACAAACGATTGTCTTCACTGGCAGTATAGGAACGGAATTCCCCTTCGGCTTGTTCTCCCAAGTTTTTAGTATCTACCAAAAATAAAATTCGTTTGGCTTTGGAATATTTTAACAAGCGATAAATAAAAGAAATCGCCGTAAAAGTTTTTCCTGAACCCGTAGCCATTTGAATCAAGGCTTTAGGGCGTTGGTCTTTGAAAGATTTTTCTAAATTGGTTATAGCTGTAATTTGACAATCACGCAAACCATCAACTGGTAAAGTAGGAATGTCGTGTAAACGAGCTCGCAATGTTTTAGTTTCTTTCGACCATTGCAAAAAAGTTTCTGGACGATGAAAGGTGAATACATTTCGGGAACGTGGTTTTGGATCTCTGTAATCCGTAAAACGAGTTATTTCTCCTGTACTTTCATACACAAAAGGCAATGGATCGTTGTTTAATAAACGGAGTTTGGCGTTAGCATATTGCGACGATTGTTCTTCAACTGAAGTTAAATGAATGCCTTCTTCTTCGCGCTTAGCTTCAATGATACCAACGGCTTTTTTATCTACAAATAAAACGTAATCAGCTGGGCCAATATCAGTTTGGTACTCGCGAATAGCGATACCTAATCCGGCTGCCAAGTTTGTTTTTTTCTTATCCTGAATAATCCAACCACAAGCGATCAACTGTTTGTCGATATGGTCTCTAGCGATTTGTTCGGGGTTTTGTTTTAGCATTAAATTAGCTTAGATTGATAATCCGGTTTAAAGATAAAAAAAATGTTGGTTTACAAACTATAAATTGCTTCTTTAAGTACGAATATTCCTCAATGGCAATGATACAAAAGATTTTTGAAACTATTTTACGGGAAACCTCATGCCCAAATGCAAATCATTGAAAAACTCACTTCTTCAATACCAAATACGCCAGACTCGGATCATTTAAAAGGCACTCAATTTCAGATTGCATGATCTCCTGAATATCCTGCTTAATTTGCAGATAATTTCGTTGCACAATAGCTGTATCAATCTTCCTAATAATGGCAATATCTTTATAATTATCTTCTTCTTTTTTTAGCCCTTCGTGGTCATTGACAATTTCACAATGAAACGTTTTCAGTTCAATTTTGCAATTAGGATCATCGGCAACCATTCCTACAAATTCACCGGAGCTCAAAGAAGAAATTTTAGAAGGAGGGACCGCTGATTCCAATTGTTTAGAACGGCTGATGGAGGTGTCTCCGCTGTTTATCGATAAACTTTCTCTGTCCTGCATAATTTTCCCGAAACGTTCGGAAAGTTGTTTTGCTGTATCACCAGTTACCTGACCGCTCACAATATTTCCGGTGATATTCATAATCACATCCGCTTGTTCTCGACCGTAATCCTTGCGTAACTGACTAAAGTCCTGAATCCCTAAGCAAGTGGCTACTTTATTGCTTCGGGCTGTGGCAATCAGACTGTCCATATTGTTGAGATAGATAGTCGGAAATTCATCAAAGATCAGACTGCTTTTGAGTTTTCCTTTTTGATTAACGAGTTTTACCAAGCGAGAAACATATAGGGATAATACGGCACCATAAATTTGTATTTTCTGGGGATTATTCCCCATGCAGACAATCTTGGGTTCGGCCGGATTATTAATGTCTAATGTAAAGTCATTTCCAGATAACACATAATACAATTGTGGAGATGATAGGCGGGCCATGGCAATCTTAGCGGAAGCAATTTGTCCCTCCAGTTGTTCCATGGCATCATTTAGATAGGCAGTTATAAACGGATTGATGAGTACCTCAATTTCCTTCTCGGTACGTAATATCGTAAACAGGTTGTCATAATCCAATTGCATGAGCTCAATAACATGCGGCAGCGTACAGAATTGTCCATCCTTATACTTACTCAAATACCAAATGATCGCAGTCAGAAAATTGATAGGCGATTCGACAAAAAAGTCACCCTGTCTTTTGATCCATTCCTTATTTAAACCCAGTAATATAGTTCGTGCTGATTCCGCCGCATCCGTGATGTCTGTCATAGCTGAAGGCTCCAGTGGATTGCATCGGTGTGTGCGAGTTAGGTCATCAAAATTGATTACATAAAACTGCGGTGGAGTGGGATAGAGATGTTTGTATTTAAGCCAGGTATTATAAGTGATTTTTGAAAGGTCATCAAACTTAAAATCATAAATAAACATCGTAAATCCTTTGCGAATGTGTTGGGTGATGACATGCCGAATTACAAAATAGGATTTACCCGATCCAGGAGTTCCCAAAACCATCAAAGCGCGGAAGGGATTAATGATATTGATCCAGCTGTTTCGTACTTTATCTTTCAAATGATACCGCGCCGGAAGATTGATGGAATATTCATTTTCCAGCAATCGTTCTTCCTGTGGAAAGGTTTCATTTTCTTTGTTGAAAATATCTTTATTGTTTAACCTGTTTTTTATAATCCGCGAGAGTAATGTCCCTCCCGAAAGCATTAATAAAAATCCGAAAGTCGTACTACCGATATAAACAATTGCTATTGCAGTAGTATCTGTTTTTATGAACAGTGATAAGTAGCTTAGAAAGTAAAATAATACACCTGTAATGATATAGACAATAGCTGTTTTATGATTCAGTTTTTCGTCTTTGCGGCCTTTTGCTCCAAGTAAGGAAATCAATAAAAATCCCAAAGTAAAAATCTTTGATTTATGAAAGTAACTGAATAATCCCGTACGATGTATGTTACCTAAAATAGAATCACTAAAGGCACTAACAATACCCCATTCTTGGAAGGCGCTATGGCAGTAATAATAAAAATGGAGTAGTAAAAGTACAATACTAATGAGTCGGGTCATATCTAGAATTTTCCGCAATGCCTGTTCGTTTTCGCCTGTTTGCATAGCCATAATGATTTCTTTTATTGGTTATCAGATTGTCCTTTTCGTTTCTTTTTTTTCTTCTTGCCTTTTAGTTGATTGGGCAGGTAAGAAGAGTCGTATTCCGACTGCGTGAGTGCGTTAACAAATTTTGCAATCACGTTAGTATCATCGCCCGTTATACTTTTTTTAGAATTTTCACCAACGGAAGTATGTCTAACTTCTCTAGAGTCTGATTGCAAGGAAATCCCATCGGATTTTTTAACTTTGTAAACAGCTGTCTTTTGATGCACCAATTCATTTAAACCACAGCGCTCCTGAATGGCTTTTGCACTGTATAATTTCCCCAAAGCACTTCCATTAAATACACTTTGAGTTTGGTGATCCACATAGGTGATACCGTAAATCAAACCCTCTGCATTTTGCCGAAGAACCATTTTGATTCCAGACACTTCTACTATTCTTGCAAGTTCCTGAATAGACATTTTTTTCTTATTTAGTAATGCAATATCAACAGCATTTTTTATTCTGGACTTATAAGGTGCTCGTGCCTTGTCATTTTGAATAAATCGTTCTTCTAAAAATTTTAGCGTTGGTTTGCTGTAAAAGTCACTGGCTTTAATGGGAACACCAACCTTATTACCACCTTGATCCAGTATGCGATATATTAAACCTCTGTTTTGAAAAATCCTTGAATTTTCGCTTCCTCTGTCGGCTGCAATATTATATTGTTGTAGCACTGCATTTAATTCTGGTAGGCTGGTGTATTTATAATTCTGGATCACTTTATCCAAGACGTTGGTTATAGCCCGTTTGGTTTCCGTGCGTCCGTATTCCACTTTGTTGGTATCAACAAGTTTTACTACTAATTCTTTTTCTCGTTTGTGCTTCTCCGCCGGAACCAATCCAAACGCCGTTTCGATTTCTTTTCGGGCTTTTTCAGACTGGTTTCGACCAATATTCTGCATGTCAATTCGGCTGCCATCATCCCTGACTTTTAGAGAAATGATATGAATATGAGGATGTCCGGCATCATGATGTTGATACACCAGATAGGGTTGTTCTTTAAAACCAATTTTCGCCATATAAGTGTCCGCTATTTCCATTAATTTCTCTTTTGGAATTGCTTTTTCAGTTACATCAAAATTGAGGGAAATGTGAACGCTGTTCCGTTTCACATTTTCATTTAAATCAGCCTGTTTCAAGAACCGGTTTAGTTTCATCATAAAAGCCATTTTTTCTATATCGACCGGGTAATTTCCGGCCCCGATACAATCCGCCACACCTTGCTGAACTTTGTTTTCATTATAGTTCAAAATCCGATTTATGGAATGACCAGTTTTGATTATTGCAACCATGATTCCGCAAATTTTTGAATATGTTTTTTGATTTCATCCACCTTATTAAAAAGCATCTTTTTTTCCAATTCATAGCTGATAAGCCAACGCTTAAAATCACTAATTTGATGCAGTGTGTGCAACTTTTTTACAGCCTGATTAAAGTTGTGTCCAATTGCATTAAGTTCGCCTCTCAGGCGAATCATTTCTGCCATAAAATCGTCTAAGGATTGATTTCGATACGTACTGATTATAGGTTTTTGTAAAAGATTTTTTCTAGCGTAATCGCTCATTTTTCGACAGGTTGATTTATTAAACTCCTTCATTATCTTTTGATATTCATCAGGAGTTAACCGCAGATGAAGCCACTTTGTTCGGTTGTTTTGCTCTTCCATCATCTATCATTTTATTGTTTTAAAGCTCTTTTAATCTTTCAGTTTCACTGCCCACGAGTCCCGAGTGAATAGGCAGCAAGATATCGGTTGTGATACAACCGGACATCTTGCCGATTGCAGGAACGTGGCAATCTTTTATATACTTTTATGTCTATTAGATCTTCAAACATTTCTAAAATGCTTAAAAAGCTGATTTCTTATTTATAGCCTCTTTTTAAAATCGGAGATAGTAAAAACAGTATTTCGGAGCGTGTAAAAGCCTACTGCTATAATTTTTAAAGATTACAATTTTTTCAAAGCGTATTATTGTCTTTACCTATAATACTCAAAGAAAAGGCACGCTAGGCAAAATTTTGAACTGTTCTGCTCCCCAAATCCAAATCGGTTTTGTTCAAAATTTTTAATTTAGAAAGTGCTTTTTCAAAGCAATATTTTGATTTAAAAGTGACAAAGTCCTGACTATTATCAGGAAGGTTTTTGGCACTTATCTAAAAGAAAAAATAGTATCTGGTACCATGAATTTTTAAGTTGAAAGTTTGAATCAGATACGAAGTTAAGTAAGCGGTAGTAATCTTACCTATGATAGGTATATTTTGCCTATCAAAGTTAATATGTCCCTTTATACCTTTGTAACAGTAAATTATTAATTAAAACGTGAAAATTATGCTGACAACGAATGATGTGGCTAAAGTGTTTGATACGATATTGAGCACGCCTGGAATGAATGAGATGGTGAAAATTGATTTGAAAATTTCACGAAAAAATGTACTGTTGTTGCATCATATTATTGAGCGGGGAATGACAATGGAAAATGATGTTTCGGGCGTATTAGGTAGCCTGTCGAAAGAAGGACTCTCAGAGCTTAAAAATGTAGCTGAAGAGTGTCTTCAAAAAGCTGGAATTGTAGAATTAAATCAAAAACTTACTACTTTAAGTGCAGCTTGTAAATAGCAAAAACGGCCGCAAAGCAAAATGAAGTGCTTACCAAACAAAATAGTGGTAAGCACTTTTTTTTATTGTTTTTCTAAAAGGATAAAATGGCTTATTTCTGAAAACTATTGGCTTGTTTTAGACACGCTATCTTTAAAATAACGGACCTAAATTTGTTTTGGATTTAGCTAATGTTACGGATTTATTTAAAAAAGTAGTCTACTGAAAAACTATAGAGTTATGAAACAAATAAACAAAATCAAGCGTGTTGCCGTTGAATTAATTTGTCTTTTATACGTTCTATTATTTATATACGCTGCGGTCAGTAAATTACTTGATTTCGAAAATTTTCAAGTTCAATTGGGACAGTCTCCGTTATTAAGTGCTTTCGCATGGTGGGTATCTGGGTTAGTTCCGATAATTGAACTTGGAATAGTAGTATTACTGGCAATTCCGAAGTGGCGTACTTTAGGTCTTTTTGCCTTGCTAAGTTTGATGACCATGTTTACAAGCTATATTTTTATTGTGCTGCATTTTAGTGCCTTTGTTCCTTGTTCTTGCGGCGGTATATTGGAAAAAATGAGTTGGAATACCCATCTTGTATTTAACTGTGCATTTGTTGTATTAGCTGTTGTAGCATTGGTTTGGCAAAATCAAATAAATACTGAAAATAGACGATTTCAAATACGACTGCCTCTTGTTAAAAGTATTCCTATCGCAATAGTATCGAGTACCGGCATTGTGATTTTTCTTTTTCTTTGCTCCGAGGATTTAATGCAACGAAAAAATCCGTTCGTTAGGCGGTATATCCGACGCTCTATTGAGCTGGTACATTCGGTAGATTTAAAATTTAATTCCTACTATTTTTCAGGGTACAACCAGGGCACGATGTATCTTGGTAATTATACAGACCCGCTTCGCATGCTATCAATGGATTCCAGTTTTACAGCAGTAAAAGGAATTGAAATTGATTTTAAAAATAGGAATCTTCCTTTTCGCTCGGTAAAAGTTTTAATCAGAGGAAATTACTTTTTTCTAACTGATGGAAGTGTGCCTAGAATTTTTAAAGGCAGCATTGAGGATTGGAAAATTACAGAGGAGTTAAAAGGCGTTCCTAATTTTACCCTAACAGAACCTATCGATAGTATTAGCATGGTTTTCCGAAATAATACTAGGGAAGGAGCCGCCCATATTCTTGGTGTTTTTAACTCGAATCGATCTCCTAAAGTTCAGTATTTGCCAGCTCTATTGCAAAAACAAATAGATGGTATTTTTGATACCGATGGGATGTTGCTTTTTAATGCTGAATTAGGTAGAATAGTTTATGTTTATTTCTATCGTAATGAGATTATTTTAGCGGATAAAAAAGGAAGCTTGAAACAAAGGCAACATACGATTGACACCATATCAAATGCTAAGATTAAAGTAGCTTATTTAAAAGAAGGTTCACAACGAAAAATGGCCTCTCCACCCGCTCTTGTAAATGCAAACACTGCTACAAAAAGCAACCTTTTATTTGTTGAATCGAAGGTTCCGGGATTATATGAGGATGATGCCATGTGGAAACAAGCCGCTATTATTGACGTATATAATCTAAAAAAGAACACCTATGTTTTGAGTTTTCCAATTTTTGGTGTCAAGGAGAATAAACTCCAATCTTTATTTGTTACGAAAACCCACTTGTATGTGATTCTTGGGACCAAATTAAAAATTTACGAATTGAATGACAGTCTTAAAAAAGAAATGATAAATGGAATGTGAATGCATTCTCATTTATAAAAATATACCGGCCAGTATCAGGAAAAAAGATCGAAAACCTGTAGAAAAAAGTAGGTCAATAGTAAGTTTAATTTTAATACTTTTTATTATGAAAACGACATTTTTTAAAACGATCATGCCTTTTGCAGTAGTTGCAATCCTAGGCATTTCAGGAGCCTTTTTAACGACTTCGATGCAAAGTGGATCTAATTTAGCTACTCCGAAACAAGGGTACATGGATGGACCAGAAGGGCCCTGTAGTGTCGAGGTAAATTGTGATACCAATCCTGGTTTAATTTGCGAGGTAAACGGTGTTCAGGCGTTCGGAAGAGATAATAATTGTAGTGAGATTCTGTATCGTCCTTCAAACTAATTATCAGTCGAGCAAAAAGAGCAGTGCAGTTCCATCTCGGAACTGCACTGTTTTTTAGATAAAATAATTACTTAATGCCCTCATTAATCCATGACCTGGATGTTCGTTCCTTGAGATAGTAATCAAACCATTCCTGTATTCTGTGGCTGAGGTCTTTCTGCTTGTTTGGTTTTAATATGACGTGTTTTTCATCGGGATAAAGTAGCATGATATTCTTTTTCCCCAATCTGCGAAGTGCTAAATGAAATGCCACACTTTGATGCCAGTCCACATGTTGGTCTTCTTTTCCTGTCCATAATAGTAATGGAGTTTCAATAGAACTCGCATTCGCAACTGGTGAATTTCTTGTGTACAATGAAGGGTCTTCGAAAGGAGTTTTTCCTAACCGCCATTGCTCACTTTGAAAACGATACATGTCAGGTCTTCCTGTATCCCAGCCAACAGTCAAATAAAAACTAGTTAAATCCGTTGCTGCGGCTCCAGCAACTGCTGCTGCAAATATATTGGTTTGAGTAATAATAAAGGCACTTTCATAACCCCCAAATGAGTGTCCAATTAGTCCAATTTTTTTTGGGTCCGCTAAACCGAGTTTGATTATTTCTTTGGTTGCAGATACCGTACAATCTACAGCATTGAATCCTGCTTTTCCTTGCTCATGTTCAATATCAGGACAAAGTACAAAATAGTCTTTTGATGTAAAAACAGTTCGGTTATATCCTGCTTGCATTAATAGGCTAGGATTGTGGTAAAAATGAATTTTATCGGATTGCTTCTCATAGACATTAACAATCATTGGATATTTTTTTTTGGAATCATAATTAGCCGGATAATATAAAACTGCTTTTAGGATCTGTCCCATGGAATTGCGAAAGTAAATAAGCTTTGAGGTTCCCCAGTGGTATTTTGACTGTTGCGGATTACTTTCGAAAAAAGATTTTGGTGTTGCGGAATTTTTTTGAAACATCAAGCGAGGCGAGAGGTCTGATTTCTGTTCCTGATAGATATACACGTGCTGTTCCTGCATATAGTGCATTTGATCAATATAGCTGTCTTTATAAACAATTGGCTTTTCTCCAAAATTACTTTTCCACTTGAAATAGCCCGTTTTTTGATCAGCCCCTGACGCACTTAAAATTTGCTCGAGGTCTAGATTGATAGTTTTACTTTTATTACCGTCAAAATTGGATTTAAAAAGATCACTATCGGCGAGTGACGCAATTCTGAATGTTATTTGCTTTTCCCTCCCATGTGTAAGCCTTTTACTAGTGGTGCCATCGGATTTTATGGTCCATAAATCGTATTGATCGTAAACAATTAAGTCATCATCATTTTTACTCCATCCCACATTTCCATACGCAGCGGTTCCGTCAAGCATATGCACTTTTCCACAAAAGGATGTATTGCTATTTTTAGTTACGTTTTGATGCGTTCTTTTTGCAATATCATACACCCACCAATGATCGTCCTTAAAATAGGCGACGTATTTTCCAGAAGGTGAGGGTAATAGATATTTACTAAAGGATTTGTGTTTGCGAAGTAAAATTTCTGTTTCTCCGGTTTTTAAGTTCTTGATATAAAAATCCCTTGGGCCTTCATATTCAAATTGAGGCTCGTATTCTTTAGGGTTGGATAAAATGGCAAAATCCTGATTACCTGCCAGCATCACTTTTGGTAAAGCAGGAGACGAAATTAAGTTTATACGTTTAAGATGGGGAAACCATACCGCTAATGTAACCTGTGAGTTTGGCTGGCTTTTTATTTTCTCAAAAGGATAAATCCATTTAGCATTGCCATTCCAAACTTCGACACTATCAGCCGTTTTTTTTTGTTCTTGTTCCGATTGAGGACAGAGCCCAAAAAAGACGCTCAATCCATCAGCGGATATTGTCAAAGGGTACACCATTTTTCTATCCAAGATTTTATCAGTTGGAAAATTCTTCTGAGTTGTAGGATCCAATTCCAGTAAAGCCTTATCTTTTAGATTATAGAAATACAGTTTAGTATCATCAGAATCTGAAAGGTTAAAGGTATAAAAGGCGATTGATTTGCCGAGTTCATGCCAGGTAAAATAACGGAAATGATTGGAACTGTTTGCGATAATCCAGTTTATTGTACTTCTATTTCCTAAGCGAAGTAAGCCAATGGATTGCTTTTGATTTTTGATTTTCGTAAAAACAAGTTCCTTTTTACTAGGATCCATTTTAAAACTTTGAACATCATTAACGGTATCAGTTACGCCAGTCTTCAGGTTTATAATTTTTAGGACCTGTTCTTCTTTACTTAGTAGGACAATCTGGTTCGTTTCTGCAGAATAATCGTATTGGCTGACTGGAGGATAATGTTCTTGTTTTCCGCTAATTAAATTTAAAATTCGCAAAGCTCCTTTGTCATCCATACAAACAAAATAATTTGTTCCGGCGAAAAGCGAATTTTTCCCAGATGGAAAAGCGAATTTTTTACTCGTGTTAGTATTGCTCACGAACAAAGTATCAGCTCCTTTTTCATAGCGCATGCTATAACTGGTCCATCCGCCATTTGATGCTACTTTATCGAGATTTAATTTTCCCCATAAATGATAGTCAGATTCCATGAGCTGTTTTTTTTGCACCACCTGCCCCCAAATAGGACAGGTTGAAAATGCAAAAATCAATACTAAAAATAAAATAAGTTTTAGATTCAGGTGCAAGTGTTTTCCTTTTTTGATTTTCTTTCGAACGGAAATAGTTTGTATTACCATACTATAGATTTTAATAGCCATTATTTTGCGGACGTAGGTTTGGATTTACACTCAGTTCATTTTGAGGCAACGGAAATAATACATCAGTTGAATTCCATCCTGCCTTCGTTGCAGACAGGACTGAATCAATTTTTCCAAAGCGTTTTAGATCAAAAAATCGATGTCCGTATTCGGTAAATAATTCCCATCTTCTTTCCTGTAGTACTGCATTTAAAATTTCCTGCTGTGTATTGACAGGTGTTTCATTTAATCCTGCACGTTTTCTAATTTTGTTAAGATCTTCTTTTGCGCCAATCAGATCGCCTTGCTGTGCTCTTGCTTCAGCTCGTATCAGATATTGCTCGGCTAAACGAAAAACAATCGAATATTCTACCGAGGTGGCCGTCGCATTGAATGCTTTGTATTTAAATGGATGGTACCATATTTCGCTACCTTTTAACACGGTCTTAATCCAGTTACTCCTTCTTAAGTCAGACGCAGTGAAGGATTTTATCAGGTTATCAGATAGCGCCACCATCGTCGGAGGACCTGAAAGGAAGATAAATGAGGCGGCTTCATCGGTATTTTTACCAGCTGTAGCAGGCTGCAGTTGCCAAATGGCCTCTTTTGAATTTTTAAGAAAAACAGTAGTAATGCTATTTTCAAGAACATACAGGCTTGTAGCATTTAAAAGTGCCGAGGAAGCATTAGCTGCTTCCGCCCAGGCTCCATGGTAAAGATATACCCTTGCCAAAAGGGCTTTAGCCACAAACTGATTTGGACGAATCCTCTCAGGTCCGTCATATTGTTGTGACAATAGATTAATTGCTGAATCTAAGTCTGAAATTACCAGTGTGTAAACTTCATTTACAGTATTTTTTTTGACTATAGTATTACTTTGGTAATCTGTAGTTAGGATATAAGGAATTTCCCCATAAAGATTTGTGAGATAGAAATGTATCAGTGCTCTTATAAAAAGGGCCTCTCCTGTAAGCTGCTCTTTTTGTTTGACAGACAGTTTAGCACTCTTCTGAACACCTTCCATTACAGCATTGGTAGCGAAAATTTGATTGTAAGAACTATTCCAATAGCTAGAAATTGAAGTATTGGCTGGTAGGAGCGTATTGAAGTAAAATGGTAGAGCAGGTCCCCCCGGAGCGGAGTAACAAGTAAATTCATCGGTATAATTAGCTAGCTGATAGGAGAGACCTGCTGAAGTGCCAGTCAACAGACCTTGGTCTCTAATCTTTGAATAAATATCGGTTAAGGCACCTTCAGCCGTAGCGTATTCATTGAATACAGTAACGGTGGTTAATTGTGATTTTGGCAGTTCCACTTCCACAAAAGAATCACAGGACGTTATACAAAGTATTGCCAATGCTACTGGGAATACCAACCAGAAGCGATGATTAGAAGTCGGTTTAAGTGTTATTGTTTTCATAGTTGTATTGTTAGAAAGTGAGTTGAATTCCTGCGGTAATAATTTTTAGAGGAGGTAAGAAACCAGCTGTTATAAATTCGGGATCTCCATCTTTATAGCTACTCAAAGTCAGCAGATTTTGACCCTGAAAAATGATTTGGCATTTTGTATTTTGAATAACGAGAGGCAAATCATAAGATAATGCAATGTTTTTCAGCCGTATAAAAGAAGCATCAGTTAGTATACCAGTACTTTGATTGTACAGCGAACTAGCAGTCACTGCTGCACTGTTTGCTCCGGTTGTATAGCGTTGTTCCGTGGCATCGTCGCCGAGTTGCTGCCAACTGTCAGCCAATCGGGCAGGCTGATTAGTCATTTGTCCTACAAATCCTATGGTGTAATTGCGTTTTTCCTGTTTTACAAATTGGAAAAGGAAGTCCAATTTCCAGTTTTTGTAACTCAGCTGATTTTGAATTCCTCCAAAATACTGAGGATTAAGATCAACGGCTGTTTGTTTATCTTCGGGAAAGGTGATAGCACCATCGCTGTTAATGTCTTTAAATTGATAAACTCCTTTTTGTGGATCGATACCCGTGTAGTCGTACAGTAATTCAATGTTCAAAGGTTGACCAATACGATACTTTTGACTGTTTGTAGATGTTTCTAAACCGGGGTAGCGTAAGAGTTTATTCTGAGCAAATGTAAGATTCAAATTGGTTGTCCAGTTAAAATTTTTAGTGCTAAAATTAACCGTCCGTAAAGTAAATTCCCAACCTGCATTTTCTACGGTAGCATCTAAGTTGGCTTGTAGGGTCTGGAACCCTGTTGTACCAGCCAATGGTATACCTACAAGTTGATTGGAAGATCGATTTTGGTACCAGGCCGCTGTTAAAAATAGTCGGTCGTTTAAAAAACCCGCTTCTATCGCAGCTTCTAGTTTTTTGTTAATTTCCCATCTGAAGTTGGGATTAAAGAGTCTTGAAGGTTGCAATCCTACATTGGAATCATAAAGAATACCTGTGGAAGTATAAGTGTTTAAGAATTGGTAATCCCCAATTTGATCGTTTCCGGTGGTACCGTAACTGGCCCGAAGCTTTCCAAAGCTAAGCCAGCTGTTTTCTTTTAGAAAATTTTCTTTGGAAAATAGCCAAGCCATCCCAATGGCACCAAAAGTAGCAAACTGTTTGCCGGGGCCAAAACGACTGGAACCATCGCGTCTTCCCGTAAGATTGAAAAGGTATCGTTCGTTCCAATTGTAATTTATTCTTCCAAAAAAAGCTTGGTATTTGTATTGTGCATCGTCACTAAAAAGAACACGAGCAGTTGTTGCTGAGGCCAAATCATAAAGAAGACTGTTGGATGTAAAACCACTACCAAATTGGTAAAGACGGTTTGTGTTTTGGTTTTGGAAGGTTCCTCCTAAAAGCACTCCAATTTTGCTTGCGCCTAATTCCTTTTCCCAATTCAGTTGAGGTTCTATAATCCAAGACTGTCGATTGGTAGTGTTGAAGTAGATACTAGAATTGGTACTTGTCAAATTAAAGGAAGGATTGTAAATAGTGGAAGGTGAAGTTCGTGTTTCGGTATGTCTTAAGTCTGTAAATCCAAAATTGCTTTTTAAAATAACTGCTGGAAAAATTTCATACGATACTACCGCATTCGATACCAAGTCATTCGTTTTAGATTTAAATTTGGCGACCATAAAGCGCAAAGGATTTTGCCAAGTGCCATTTTCCCAATTGAGATTGCCGGCGTCATTGTAAAGTGCTGGGGCATTTGGGGCGAGAGAGCGAGAGCTTGCGGTCAGGTCGAAAGCAGGCTGGTCATTATTTTGGAGATTATAACCCGCTGAAAAAGTAAATTTAAATTTATTGTCCTCAGAACTATGGTTCATATTAAATTGAGCACCTCCTTTTTTATATAGAAAATCTCCGGGGAATACTGTGGTTTCCGTATGATAGGTGCTGCTTAGCAAAAACTGCGTTTTATTAGAGCCTCCGGAGAGCACACCTTGTACATCGTTAAATTGTGCTGTACCGCCAATAAATTCTTTTTGCCAGTCTGTATACCGGTTCTGGTCCCAAGTCCCATTGACATCATAGGCAGTTTTAGGAAAGGTAGCGATACCATCATTAATAAAAGCCTGACGGCGCATGGCAAGATACTGTTGCGTATTCATTAGTTTCATGAATCGAGTCACCGTTCCAACGCCAGTTGTCGATTTAACGTTGACGGTTGTTTTTCCCGTTTTTCCTCTTTTAGTGGTAATGAGCACGACCCCATTCGCGCCCTTGGAACCATAAATGGCAGTAGCATCCGCATCTTTTAGTACCTCAATGCTTTCAATAGTTGCAGGATTAATACTGTTTAAAGGACTGGTAACCGATGGAAATGTAGAAGCGGTTTGATTGTAGCCAATAGGATCAGTGGCATAAGGAACACCGTCAATAATGTATAGGGGTGCATTTCCGTCGGTACGAATACTGTTTTGCCCTCGTATTTTAATATCAAATCCACCTCCCGGTACGCCAGTGGTTTGTATAATGCTCACTCCAGCCATACGACCTTGCATGGCGGCGAGCACATTAGTGACGGGTTGGGTTTCAATAGCTGCGGCCGTTATTCGGGCAATGCTTCCCGTGCGTTCACTTTCTTTGACGGAATAGTAACCGGCATTAATTTTGACTTCCTGCAATGCAGTCGCATCTTCTTGCATCTGAATATCTAAAACGGAGCGAGTATTAATTGGTATTGTAAGGTTTTTAAAGCCGATGAACGTAAAAACAAGAATGTCGTTGGGGGATGCTGTCAGGTTATATTTTCCATTCAAATCAGAGATCGTTCCGGCTGTAGCTTTTCCTTTTATGGAAATGGTAACGCCGGGTAATGGGCTTGTACCATCAGTAATGGTGCCGCTTATTTGGCTTTGCTGTGGCTGCGACTGCATTTGCCTCAGTATGGTTTTTGCTGGTGCAGGGGTGTAGGATAGTGAGAACCCAAAAAGAATCAGGTACCAAAAAGCCGAACCACCCTTGTAAAATGAAATATTTTTCATAATATTGGTATAGTTAAATGAAACGTTAGTTTTGTTAGCGATGGTCCTCTATTCAACCGCCAAGAAGAGATAGAGGGCCTTTTTTTTGCGCTTAATTTTGTCACCCTGAGCGCAGTCGAAGGGCTTAGTTATTATTTATCATAGGCATCATTTGAATTAGAGTTATCCATTTCTTTGTCGGGTTCTGTAAGCTCAACATTTATAATTCAAAATTTAAAATTCAACAGGCATTAAATTCGCGTAAAACCGTCGCAGCCAGAAAGCCAAAAGAATATAAGTGTTATAAATGCCACTATTAATAAAGCTTTTATTAGTCTGTAGTATTTCATAATATCAATTTTGTATGTTATAAAATCTGTTCTATATCCACGCTATTTGGCGTAATGGTCGCATAAATAAGGAAGTTTGGTTTTCTAGATCAACACCCAACCCTCTTTTTAGCGTGTTATAGCGAGGAGTTGCGAGGACGAAGCAAAGCGACCTCACTATTATTAGTTTATCATAGGCAACAAGTTTTAAGGTTAGAAAATAACCTGCACCATTCGATATCTAACTCAAATTAAATTATGTCCATTTGTATTCAAAAGGTTTTTTCGGTGCAGGTATTTTAATAAGTAATCAATTAGGCGTTCATAAGCTGACAGTTTGTTAGAATTAATAAAATAGTGACAACAAATAGCGAGACTTTTAAGTGAAGGTATAACGCTAAGAATTTGAAGTGAGTTTAGCCTAATTAATTGGCATAAAAAATGGCATGGAACTCAGCTTACTGCCTTAGAGGTACTGGTATACCGGGGAACAATAAGTGAGCCCACGCCATGGGACGTGAGCATCGTACTTATTATTTCGTTCCTTTTAAAATTACCAGTTTTCTAAGACGAAATTCAAAGCGAATGCTTCAAATATTTTAATTGAAGAAACGCAAATGTATGTATTCAAAAGCAAATATAATAAAAAAATATAACAAACACACATATATGTGTGGGATTAATATTTTTTTATGACGGAATTTTATACAGTGATAAAAGATGAACAATATAAGGCGTTGGTTGCCCTTGGTGCTACCATAAGAAGGATTAGAGAAGAAACAACAGATTTTTCTCAAAGCAAGTTAGCTATAGAGATTGGTTTATCTGAGAATCAAGTCGGTAGAATAGAGAGAGGAGAAAGTAATCCAACAGTCAAAACACTTTTGAAAATATCCAAAGCCTTAAAAGTAGATTTAAGGTCCTTATTTGAATAGATCTACCACATACACATTTATCGAGAAAAGATCTACAATAGCTTTCAAAATTGTATTTTAGCTTATAATTCCCAACATACGCTTTGAAGGACTGAAAGGATTCAGTGTTGTGAATTGCTTTCAAAATTGTATTTTAGCTTATAATTCCCAACCACACTGTCCTTTATAGCTCGGATATAGTAGTTGTGAATTGCTTTCAAAATTGTATTTTGGCTTATAATTCCCAACAAACTTGGATTATTAGATTTAGTAGGCGGTGTTGTAAATTGCTTTCAAAATTGTATTTTAGCTTATAATTCCCAACGCCTTATCATTCTTTTTGGTCTCCGCGTTAGTTGTGAATTGCTTTCAAAATTGTATTTTAGCTTATAATTCCCAACAAAATTACAGATTAAAACTAGAAGCAGTGCGTTGTGAATTGCTTTCAAAATTGTATTTTAGCTTATAATTCCCA
>NZ_JAFCUM010000019.1:0-30362 GCF_049896525.1 Flavobacterium sp. DSR3-2 | reverse complement strand
AGTTGTGAATTGCTTTCAAAATTGTATTTTAGCTTATAATTCCCAACAAAATTACAGATTAAAACTAGAAGCAGTGCGTTGTGAATTGCTTTCAAAATTGTATTTTAGCTTATAATTCCCAACCAGCTGATTTGTAATACATCGCCCAGAAGGTTGTGAATTGCTTTCAAAATTGTATTTTAGCTTATAATTCCCAACAAAATTACAGATTAAAACTAGAAGCAGTGCGTTGTGAATTGCTTTCAAAATTGTATTTTAGCTTATAATTCCCAACCCGTGTTCGTGGCGCCACTTCCTGCTACAGGTTGTGAATTGCTTTCAAAATTGTATTTTAGCTTATAATTCCCAACTATGAATTCTTTCATGGTTTGTGTTACCAAGTTGTGAATTGCTTTCAAAATTGTATTTTAGCTTATAATTCCCAACCCGTTAAAAATGCTTTTGGAATGTATTTCCGTTGTGAATTGCTTTCAAAATTGTATTTTAGCTTATAATTCCCAACTCTAGTCCGGATATATTTGCTGCCGCTTTAGTTGTGAATTGCTTTCAAAATTGTATTTTAGCTTATAATTCCCAACCAGTGTTAGTGGCTCCACTTCCTGCTACTGGTTGTGAATTGCTTTCAAAATTGTATTTTAGCTTATAATTCCCAACTCGGAGCCATAATGTTAAGTTTGGTCGTAGTTGTGAATTGCTTTCAAAATTGTATTTTAGCTTATAATTCCCAACTAAATATTGTTGCTTTAATAACATATTACTGTTGTGAATTGCTTTCAAAATTGTATTTTAGCTTATAATTCCCAACACAGCGATGTCGGTGTGCTCAGATACCTAGGTTGTGAATTGCTTTCAAAATTGTATTTTAGCTTATAATTCCCAACATCAACTTTAACCAATGATGCGTGAGCCATGTTGTGAATTGCTTTCAAAATTGTATTTTAGCTTATAATTCCCAACGCGTTACGATGAACCATAAAAGACAATGCGGTTGTGAATTGCTTTCAAAATTGTATTTTAGCTTATAATTCCCAACAACAACTTTGGCCTTAGCAACTCGTAAATGGTTGTGAATTGCTTTCAAAATTGTATTTTAGCTTATAATTCCCAACATAATAAAAGAAAACTATTTAACTTTTATAGTTGTGAATTGCTTTCAAAATTGTATTTTAGCTTATAATTCCCAACATATTTTAGGGAAGTTGTAACAAGCTACGCGTTGTGAATTGCTTTCAAAATTGTATTTTAGCTTATAATTCCCAACTCTGAAAGCGGTCTTAACAACGGCAGGTATGTTGTGAATTGCTTTCAAAATTGTATTTTAGCTTATAATTCCCAACTCCCTCGATACTATCGCAGCTAATAAGAACGTTGTGAATTGCTTTCAAAATTGTATTTTAGCTTATAATTCCCAACTTCAATACCTGCTTTATCTCTTGGCATTGGTTGTGAATTGCTTTCAAAATTGTATTTTAGCTTATAATTCCCAACTAATTTATTCAAAACCCGCTACTCCTAGCGGTTGTGAATTGCTTTCAAAATTGTATTTTAGCTTATAATTCCCAACTGCAGGTGCAATATTAATCGCTACTATTACGTTGTGAATTGCTTTCAAAATTGTATTTTAGCTTATAATTCCCAACCAACAGTTAAAACCAGTAAGATTTCTGTTTGTTGTGAATTGCTTTCAAAATTGTATTTTAGCTTATAATTCCCAACCCGTAAAAAATCTTTTTGACCTTCCTATTAGTTGTGAATTGCTTTCAAAATTGTATTTTAGCTTATAATTCCCAACCATGTTCATCGACAGCATTGTGAGGAAGTAGTTGTGAATTGCTTTCAAAATTGTATTTTAGCTTATAATTCCCAACTCAGTAGGTAGGAGCTACTTCATCAAGGCGGTTGTGAATTGCTTTCAAAATTGTATTTTAGCTTATAATTCCCAACCAATAGCATAATCACATCCTTTATCAAACCGTTGTGAATTGCTTTCAAAATTGTATTTTAGCTTATAATTCCCAACATTGAAAATATTTCTTACTTCCTGAGCGGGTTGTGAATTGCTTTCAAAATTGTATTTTAGCTTATAATTCCCAACCTACTAAAAAAGATGGATTTTGCATGGTTAGTTGTGAATTGCTTTCAAAATTGTATTTTAGCTTATAATTCCCAACAAATTTATTTGCATCATCAACATTATCACTGTTGTGAATTGCTTTCAAAATTGTATTTTAGCTTATAATTCCCAACGCGCGCCATAGTTTATGTTCCGTCGCAGGCGTTGTGAATTGCTTTCAAAATTGTATTTTAGCTTATAATTCCCAACTCCCTCCAGTTATATGATTTGGTGCAGTCAGTTGTGAATTGCTTTCAAAATTGTATTTTAGCTTATAATTCCCAACATATATTTGTTGAACCGTTATGCTAATAGCGTTGTGAATTGCTTTCAAAATTGTATTTTAGCTTATAATTCCCAACGCCAATAAAGAATATGCTGAAGAACAAGGTGTTGTGAATTGCTTTCAAAATTGTATTTTAGCTTATAATTCCCAACAAAATTTATATTAGTATTTGCTACTGCTGGGTTGTGAATTGCTTTCAAAATTGTATTTTAGCTTATAATTCCCAACAATTTGATTGAAACCACTTTTACCGAAGTGTTGTGAATTGCTTTCAAAATTGTATTTTAGCTTATAATTCCCAACCTAATTGCTCGCTTCTAAGCTGCTCTAATGGTTGTGAATTGCTTTCAAAATTGTATTTTAGCTTATAATTCCCAACTTTTTTGGCAATCGGTGTAAGTCATTTGATGTTGTGAATTGCTTTCAAAATTGTATTTTAGCTTATAATTCCCAACATACCACGATATAATCGTTTGATATGTTGGTATTTATGAGCTTATTTTGAAATCAAAAAGAAGTGGTCTTTATATGTTGGTGCACAAATAGTTATCCTTTTTTCTAATCCTGTATTACTAAAATAATTCCAGTTGTTGTGAAGGTTTGTCTGTTTCTACGAGCTTTTTTCCATAAAAAAGTTCCATCATACCAAATTGTTTATCGGTTATTTGCATCACGCCAATTTTGCCGTGTTCGGGCAAACTGTTTTTTATTCTTTTGGTGTGTACTTCGGCATTTTCCCTGCTGGCACAAAACCGCATGTATATCGAAAATTGAAACATAGAAAAACCATCGTCTAATAATTTCTTTCTAAAAGAAGAAGCTATTTTACGTTCCTTACGGGTTTCGGTTGGCAGGTCAAAAAACACTAATATCCACAAACTTCTATATTGGTTTAAACGGGTGTAATGTTCGTCATACATAAACAGGGTATAAAATTTTTCTGGATTTTCCCTCAAAACATTCGTGTAAAGAATGTGTTGTCCGGCTCATCGCCACCATCAACGGGCTGTTTTTGCCATCTATGAGCACATCAATTGTGGCAATGCTTAACAATTGTTTTTTCATGTCAATAGTTAATTCTTCATACGAATCTTCGGTTTCTATAATGTGGGATACAATTAAATCAACATACGGGCGATAGGGTTCCATTATATCATCGGCAAGGCAATATGCATTGTATTTGTTGCGGTGAAAGATACCTAAAGTAGGCAGCATTCCGGAACTGACGATAGCCTTTGCGGTAATGGCTCGCAAAATAGCATACCCATAATTCAATAAATTATTGGGCGGAATTCCTTTTTGTCCTCGGGTGAAATCTTCTACCATGATGAGGTTTTGCCAATAATAAACCGCTGCTCTTGCCTCGTGATTGAATGCATCACCCGAGGTTACCTCTTTTGCCCAAAGTTCCATTTTCCGCATCGGGATTCCTTTCTATTTGAGTAATCCAGCTTGGTTCATAATTTTGGAACTGATGGTTTGTTGCCACAAATTCTTTTTGAGTGGGGCAGAAGCATTAATTTGATTTCTAAACCGTTCCGATTGTTCGGTATGTCCGTTCAATGGCATCAACAAACCAATGGGCAAATGTTTTTGATCGCAATTGATTAAAGCCACGTTGTTATGGATCAGTTTTTCCAACAACCCGTTGGTAATCGTGATTTGTTGGTTTTCCAAAACGATAACACCAATATCTTCGATAGCCACGGTTTTGGTTTCCTGTTCCTTGTCGGGATAAGAGATGACGATTTGTTCGTTTTTGGTACTCAAATAAGCGGGATTACCAAAGAATAGGGTTCGTTTTATCATAGCTAATATTCTCCGAGTTGAACAATTTGACCTAAATGATTGATGCGGACTTTTATTATATCATTTAAGGGAGGCAAACTTTTTATTTGTTTGTATGTTATATTTGTTAATTCTTTTTTGTCTTCAACGGTTGTTTCTAAATGATGTCTAAATTTAAAATCTCTAATTGTTGAGTTTCCATATTTGACAATAGATAATGTTTGTACCCTAAACATATTAGGGCTAATCAAATGATAATTACTCGGATTTTGTAAATCCATTTCTTGAGGATTAAAAGAATCCGTCGGAAATATAAAAAACTCATTTTGTTTCATAGAAAACAAGAACTCCCATCCGTTTTGGTGATTTTTATTAATAACGGATAATCCTAAATTCCTGCGAACTACAGCATCATAAAAAGAAACGACTTCCTCTTGTAGATTTCCTTTTTCATCTTTATAAATGGCTACGTGATGATTGTTTCCGGTACTCACAAAATCAGCACCGATTGTTTTTCCGTTTTTATCTAAAATTTCGTTCCCTAAATGATCTTTTTTGGTATGTAAAGCTTGCGCATTGCTCACGCCACTTATAGTTACCCGTTTTATGGCAATTCCTTTTTTTTTGTTGAGCCAAATTGGGTTTTCGTCTAAATTAGAAAAGGCTTTTTTTGCATCTCCATTATAATCGTACTGTCGTTTTTGCAGTATTCTTTTTATACCGACATCAATTACTTTTTCAATTTTCAATTCGGGACTGATATCTTTTCGAATGGTATAATCATCTTCTATCCAAACTATTTTTACTTTTTCGGGTAATGCATCTTTTTTTTCAGCATCCAAATAAATAGGATTTTTAGCTAAAGCATTTTTGCCTGTAAAAGCCTTTTTCGGGTCGTTACCATTTTCGGATAATCGTGTTAGTAAAGCTTCTCTGTATTGTTTTTTTGCAACCTTATTGATGTATTCTGCCGTGAAATTTGCATTTACTTTTTCTTCTTTGGTAGCATATTGTTGCAGTTTTCCATAAACAGTTTCTTTGTGCAATTGCCCGCGGGGCGTAAGTTGAATTTTTTGAATGGTTCCACCGCTTTTTTTAGTGATATTTTTATTCTTGGTGACTACTTTGTTTTTAGCCTTATAGGAAATTAAAATACTTTCGAGTTGCTTTTTGGCTTCTTCTCTAAAATGAGGCATTGGAGCAATAAATCGTAGTTTATTGTTTTTATCTCTTTTTAAATGTTTGGATTCAATACCCAAAATAACATTCGCTTTTTTATTATTAATGTCTCTTGCATTGAGGTTATTCAAATATTGAATATAAGCAGGTTTGGTGAATGCAACAGTTATTGCATCCATAGCATGATGACGATGGTCATTTCGTTTTGTCCAATCTTGTATTTTGTATAAACGTTCTCCGTTTTTGCCCTCTTCCTCTTTTGTTAATCCCAGTTTATGATATTTGTCCCAATTCAGTTCTTTCATCACATCGACCAATTCCCAATCTTCACGTAATTTGTCGGTAACACTTCCAATTGTTGCTGTTACATTTCTGGATACTTCTAAAAGAATTTCTTTCGCTTTTTTTGCAATATATTGTGTTTCTCTTAATTGTCTGTCAATGAAGCCTTCTGGAATATCACTGTCTGCCATCAAAAGTTTATTCTGCTTGGTTCTACTAATTTTACCAAATAAACTTTTTACTCTTTTTTCGAATTGATCAAATTCTTCAGAAGATAATTTCTCTTGTAAA
The DNA here is from genome assembly GCF_049896525.1 of Flavobacterium sp. DSR3-2. Lineage (NCBI taxonomy): Bacteria > Pseudomonadati > Bacteroidota > Flavobacteriia > Flavobacteriales > Flavobacteriaceae > Flavobacterium > Flavobacterium sp. DSR3-2. The sequence goes on along the minus strand of NZ_JAFCUM010000019.1, from coordinate 24,423 downwards.
AAAGAATAAGCTGTTTTATTGCTTTTGTCAATGTTCAACTGGCGTTCGCAAATTGTTTTGTTTGAAAAACTATCATCAAATAAGCGTGATTTTGGAATAATATGTTCAATGTCGTATTCTTTCGAAAATAGTTTTGATGGTTCTATTGGTTTTCCTGTATAAAGTGAAATACCATCAGACTCTTTCCAAAGTTTATAACGAATGATGTCGTTTCGGGTTACCCGATGGATTCCAAATTCCGTATGCAATAATTTTCTGATTTGCTCGTGTTCGGCTGTACTTTTATTAATAGCCTTAGTCATTTCACTACGTTGTTCATTGTTGTTTTTCAACTCACGAGCCAATTCTACACGAATTTCATCTGGTTTTCCCATTGCTGGGTCTGCAATAATGGCATTAATTACATTAATCATTTGATTGAGTATTTTTTCAACTACAGGATTTCGCAAACTATTTTTCTTAAGTAATTCTAAGGTTTCTTTTAGAACTCTACTGTCATTTGCTTCTTTATTTAATGAAGAAGAATGATTGTATCCAGAAAGGAAACAAGCTTGATCATAAATTTGTCCATCCATTAAATGTGGTAATACTTTTTTAATAGCTTTTGCACTTAAGCTACCGTAATCAGCTTGTAAATTAATGTTTAGAAGGAATGGAATGTGATTCTCTTTAAAATTAAATTTATTAATTAACGTTTTTTTCAAGGGTTCATCTTCTTCCGACGAGTAGAGCAAATGCCACAATTGGAAATAGGGCTGTTTATCAAATTCATTTCCATGAATGGTTGGATCAAAGTCTAATATATTGGTATTAATATTTAAAGTTTTAAATATTTTTGAGATAGCTTCTTTAATCTCTAAAGAGCTCATCTTTGAGAAATCCATTTCATAACCTTCAACTTCAAGTATTTTTTCAAAAGCTTTGTAAAGTGACGTATTGGTTCTGTTTCCTTCTATTTTTTTGAAATTAACGGAATGGCTACCTTTTTTCAATTCGCAAAAATCCATCAGTTGGATGTCGGTCATTCCATCTTTAAACTGAAGTACTTCGGCAATATGTTTTTTTAATTCTTCACTTAACAAATAGGGTTCTTTAGTAGTTTCGTTTTTAACTACAATATTATTCAAATTTTGCCAAATTCTGAATTCTTGAAATAAAGGAGATGATTTTGGAATAGCTTTATGCCCTTTTTCAAATTCACAATGGCTAATTAAATGCTTCTGAGATTTCAATTTTCTTTGATAAAAAATGGTAATATCTCTAACTTCTGATTTTAGCTTGTGGTTTAATTCAGGATGATATTTGGCTTGAGTTTCCCAGATTTTTTCAAATTCATCTAAATAATCTTGGCGGTAAAATACTTGGTTTTTTAGTTTAGAATGTGCATTGTTTTGGAGTTGTTTGTATAGAAATTGCCCAACAGTTTCCTTGTTGAAATATAGCTCTTTACTGCGGTCACTGATAGCTCCAAGATAACCGCTTGACTGATTTATTTGATTATTGATTTCAGTAATGATAAATGCAATAACTTTTAAATCAAGTTTATTTACTAAAGCATCGTTTCTCCATTTGTAATGTTGCAATTTGGTTTCTTCTCTAGTTCCTTTATTTTCGGTAAGTTCAATATTTAATGTTCTTGTGAAATGCTGAGAAGTTTGCGTTCTTGATTTTGCCTGAATATCTTCAAGTAATTGGTTATTTATACTTTCAGTATGGAATTGTTTCTGAAAATGCACGATTTTTTCTAATTCTTTTTGCAAATCGGAACGATAGAAATCAGGAATATATTTTCCGCCATTTAATAAAGAATTATAAACCCATTGCCCTGGAGTGAGATTATTTTCAAAAAGTGCGGTAGCAATCGCCATTCCATCAATTGCCTCTCCATCTTCGGCTTTTTTTGCTTTTCTACTGCTTTTATAACCACGCTTTTTATTCAGCATCAAAAGAACTTTTACAAATTCTTCTTTAGAAACTGCTTCGGTTGCTGATTTAGCTCTTAATCTGTATGATGAAAAAGTAGTTTCTTTTCCTGTTTCTGCAAAAATAAAAGTAGAAGAAATAAACTTTATTTTATTAAAAGATTGCAATAATGAATATCTTCTTTGTTTAAAACGTTGTAAACCTCTTCTTGCTCCACGTTTTAAAGTTCTGTCAGCATTGATAGAAATGGTATTTCCTTTTTTAAAATCGGCTTCTTCGTCTGTAGTAAGAGGAACAATGCGAACGCCAGTATTTATTATTGATGATGTTTCATTATCATTTTCAGCTTCATTAATAAACGACCATCCAATAGATGTTGTTCCTAAATCCAATCCCAGTATTTTCTTCATATTAAATATATTACACTTTCTTTTTTCTCGCTCTAAAAAATAATTGCTAAATATAAATATAAGAAAATTAAGATCCTTACGACAAACGGTAAACCAATGTTTAAATTTTTGTTGTATACTTGCAGTACAATTTTGAAGCAATTCACAATAAGGATTATTCCGTTGTGAAAACATTCAAAGCGGCCTCAAAAGGGTCGCTTTTTTTATTGAGATTCACCTAGGTTTTAAGGTCAATACGGATCAGGTGCAAAAGTTGGGGATTATCCAAAAAGGTTAGATAATCTGAACAAGAAAAAATCAATTTTTCGTACCCCTCTAAATTGTGATCTAAAAGCTTTAATTTTAGCATTAAAAGATTCCGCTGAAGCATTTGTACTTCTATTGTCAAAGTAATTCAATATTGATTGGTAATTAACCGTTATCGTATTGAGTACTATATTGAAATTCTTAAACCCAGATTCCTCTACATTTCTATACCAGTGCGCTAATTTTAGCATAGCTATGTTTTTGTCATCATGTGAATTATAAATACTTCGTAATTGCTGTGATAATTTGTATGCACTTTTTATATCAGGATATAGCTCAAATAAAAGATTCGCTCTCTCTTCTTGGTTATTGGTCCACTTTTCTCTGGATTTATAAAGTAAATAGCGACTTCTAGCTAATAATTGTTTTACAGTATCGCCATTAATCAAAAGTTGAGCAGTATGTGTTTTATTTTTAGATTTGGCTTGTAATATCGATTGATTCTCCATATCCATAGCTTCCCATCGGTGTTTGATTCTAATTTCTTGCAAAGCTTCTAAGGCTAGTTTTTGTACATGGAAACGATCGGTTACTTGTACTGCTTTAGGGAAACATTTTCTTGCTATCAACTTCATAGAATTAGCCATATCTAGTGTGATTTCTATAACGGCTTGTCTTTTTTTAAAGTCAATTTTGCTGACTTGTTCAATGACGTTTTCGGTCTTAGTTCCGGCAATTATAGCAACTAACGACCCTTTCTTGCCTTTGGCTTTTTTATTGGTAACAATAGTGTAAAGTTCTCCTTGAGATAAAGCCACTTCATCAATGGCTAAATGAGTTCCTATATTTTGGGGGTAAATAATCCATTGGTGCGCATGTTCTCTAGGTTCCCAAGTAATAAAAGAACTGAGGTGCTTTTTGTATTGTCTTTGGAGTTTTTTACCATTAACGCCAAAGAAACCTCCAATTATATGACAATCGATAGCTGTATTATCGATTAATTTCTTTTAAAAAAGACACAAATTCATGCGTCATACGGGTACCTTTAGCGACTAACATCCAGTCTCTTTTGATGATTTCTCCAGTGGTTTTATTAGTCCAACGACGACGTTTAATGTGTAAATAGACAAACTTACCTCTAAGGGGAAAATCTTGAATAGTAATTTCATCTAAAAAGCCTTTAGATACTAATTCTAAGGCGTCAAACTCTTTTGGAGGTTTTGCCTTTTCTTCGAAATACAGATGTAGGTTTTCTTTAGAATTAACTGCAGAAACGATTTCAAAGTAATCTACTAAAAAATCAGGAAGCATAAATTTTAAAAGGTCTATTGAGGTCATAAGTAATGGTTAATCAAACAAAGATCTTCTTTTTTATCAAATTCCCCCCAGGTTTTGAGATTGATCCGTCAATACGTTCATGAACAATAGTGCCCGTCCGCGCTAATATATTATACTTGTTTGCGCAGTCTTGTAAAATGTGCACATAAGAACGAACCATATCAATTGATTTTCAGCTGAACTACAACCATTTTTGGATTGAATGCTCTAAAAAACTAAATGGAATTTTTACCAGATTACAGTAAGCTTGTAATCCAAGAATGACTAACGCTACGCTTTGAGAGTATATTTTACATTCTATTTTCACATTCTAATTTTACATTTTTAGTTAATTATCAGTAGAGATGATGGTGTGCAATTCCCGAATTGCTCACAATGCTATTTGCTTTTTACAAAAAAAGATAAATGAAAGTGAGAGCTCGGGATGCAGAGTGGTGTACTGCGGATTTTAAGCATTCAATTCCAGAATTGCACACTGTATTAGATGAATTTTAGTGTATTGTTTTTTGATAAAAGAAAAAGATAAAACTTTAAAAAAATAATTGAGATCCTGTTCAGAAACCTAGTAATCAATTATGAAATCGGAAATATACCACAATCATTTGCGCAATTTTGCAAACTGCGGCCATAAGAGTGAACGATCATCATTGATTTTCAGCCTAACGGCAACCATTTTTGGATTAAATGCCCTAAAAAACTAAATGGAATTTTACCCGATAGTACTTGTAATCCACGAATGAATAGTACTATGCTTTGAAGATATTTCACATTCTAATTTTACATTTTAGTTAAGTAACAGTATAGAGCAAGGTGTGCAATTCGCGAATTGCACACCTTGCTATTTGCTTTTTAGAAAAAAAGATAAATTATAGTGAGAGCTTGGGATACGGAGTGGTGTACTGCTAATTTTTAAGTATTCAATTCCAGAATTACACACTATACTCTTTGTTGCTGAGGCCTGCAACTACTAATTAACCATCTGATGATTTGTAAGAATAAAACAATATATTTGATTTTAAGTAAAGTCTGATTGTGGTCAGGCCTATCTACCCAAAAATAGAGTGAAAGATCTGATTTTGTCCGACTTATTTTCAAGTTGTAGGCAATGACAATCAAGACCATTTAAAATAAATTTTTACAATAATCAAAAATGAAAATCAACTTTTTTTCCAACTTATATCTTTGGTTATTATTAATAACCTTACCAATAACTGTACTTTCGCAATCGACCGACTTTGAAATTCAAGATGTCAAATTTGAAAGTCAGGGAATCATTCTTGCAGGCTCAATTTTAAAGCCGAAAAATCCATTTGCAGCAGTTGTAATTGTTCACGGTTCTGACCCAGTAAAAAGAGAAATAGAGTTCGCAAAGCGTCTCGCTAAAGAAGGTATTGCTGTATTAACATATGACAAACGTGGAGTTGGAGAATCTGGTGGTGTATACGTAGGACCATCTGTTGGAACGAATAATATTGACACTACCAATCTTAATTTATTATCTCACGATGCAAATGCAGCGCTAAATACATTTTGGACTTATTTGAAAGATAAAAAAACACCAATTGGATTAGTTGGTTTTAGTCAAGCAGGATGGATAATTCCAATTGCAGCAAGCAAAAATCCACAAATAGAATTTATGGTTTTATTTAGTTGCCCTACAATTACAACTCTGGAACAACTCCGATTTCAGTTTTATACTAACGGAAATAATAATTTTTGGGAAAATCATACAGATGCAGATGCTCGTGAACATACTAAAAATGACCCTGACAAATATCAATTCGTGGCGACTGACCCAAAAATTTCTTTGAATACTCTTTCAATTCCTGGACTTTGGCTTTTTGGAGAGAAGGATATACAAATTCCTGTAAAGTTGTGCATAGAGCAATTAAACACATTTATAGTTCAAGGTAAACCTTTTGAATATACTTTATTTTCAACATTAGGACACAATACTACATTTGACGGTGATACAGCACCTTTTGACATTTCAATTCAATGGATAAAACAAAAAACTTTAAACATTAAAAAGTCTAAAAAATCAAAATAAAGCACTGCCTACAAAAAGGGTTTAGCGTCAGGCGGGCTGAAGTGCAAAATTTAAAGGCAGTTTTTCAATTAAACTTTAATAATAATATCAACTTTCTTTGATGCTTGATGGCATCGAGTAGCTGCCTAAATTGCTTGGTGAATCGTAACGTTTGTAACGCGCTTAATAAAAAAAAATGATATTGTACAGTTGGGCAGATAATGGTATTAGGTACTTGCCCATCTATAATCGGAAGCATTCGAAAGAGTTTGAATTATAGTTCAAAGTGCATACCTTTACTTTCTAGTTGCCAAAATAAAGTTCGTTTAAAGCTATTATCCCCATAATAGGAGTGAAATTAAGCTGGAAGTAGAATGCACTTCAAACAAAATTAAATAATGGAAAAATACATACGCCAATTAATTACAATTGAATTTGAAGACAAAAAAGAAATTTTTAGTGGTTTTCTCATTGACTGGACGGAAGATTGGATTTTGCTAAAAAACAATCCGGTCGATTTTATTATTGATGGCTACACGATCTTGAAAAACAAAAATGTAAAGGCCATTATTCAGGACAAAGATCATGAATTCACGGAAAGAGTAATTAAGTTGAAGGGTTTAAAAACAAGTGCCGAAGAAATAATACCGCTACAAGATTTGTCTTCCATTATCCATTTTTTAGCCAGTAAATATGCCATTTTTCAAATTGCGACTAAGTCTGACAAAGCGGTTTATTTAGGTAAACTAATAGAACTAAATGAAGAAGAACTTGTCATCGATTTTTTAGGTACAGAAGGACATTTTGACGGTGAAATGAGTTTCAAGCCCAAGAAAATTAGAGTGATTGAATTTGATACGGATTACATCAACTCTTTAAAACTAATTGTTGACGAGGACAAGGAAAAGTGATTACTTGTGACTTACGTTTTAATTTCATTGGACTTTAGGCTAAAATATAAATTCATTGGAGTTTGCCAGTATCGAAATAAATACGGGAGGCTGCCTTCTTTGATAATATCAGAGAACTTAAGAACGTGAATTATTTATATAATTTTATTTTTTAGTGCCGACAAATCTTTAGTGGTTAAGCCATTAAATCTGACAAAAAGGATGTAGCAAAAAAAGGAGGCCTTTTAAAGGGCCTCCGATTGTAGATTTTGATTTACCATTTATCAAATCATGCCGTTGGGTATTAAATGACTATTTGAATAAGCTTCTCTTCTCAGATGGTTTTACTCAGATGATTAATCAAAACCACACTCAAAGATATAACTAATAAAACAATAATCAATTGATAATAAATATTTTAACTTTTATTTAGACTATTGTTTTTGGATGGGCAGAGACTTTAAATTTTTGATTTTAGCTTTTGGATTAATTATGGTTTTCCTCATCCAAAATTAATTGTAGCCACAAACGGAGACTTTGAGTAAAAGAAGTAAATCAAATAAAAATGAAATAAAAAATAGATGTTGTATGATAGCTGCAAAAGAAGGGGGTATCTTTATATTTCAACAGATTTGAGCCTAAAGCATTAAGTGGTTTAGGCAAATTACCGGATATTAAATATCCCTCCAGAAAATCCGGAGGGCTAGTCATTAAGTAGGAACTTATTTTTTTGATTCTTCTATAGAAACTTTTCTAAACTCTTTTAATAGTTTTTCCAGCTCCAAAGTTGATTTACGAGCTCTCGCTCCAGCAGCTTTAACACCTTTCTCACTTAGTGATTCAGATTCTGTTTTGAATGTTTCGAATTCAGCATTGATTTTTGCAACTAAATCTTTCATAATAGTATTGTATTAAATTAGGGTGTAAAAATAAAATTTTGCTTTTTATACCGGCATGTTTTCATGTTAAACTTACTACTTTACAATCGATATTTTTCTCTAAGGGGTCAAAAAATACATTTTTTACAATATGCTAAATAAATTACGTATTGCCTTCCTTTAGTTGCTCAATAAAAAAGGGCGTAGGCATACCAGTTTTTGTCAAAAAAGCATTTGCAAATCGTTGAGTACTGCTAAATCCTGCTTCTTCAGCCAATGCTTTGTTAGTATAATTCCTTATTTTTTTGTCCTCATGTAATAAAGTTATCAAATAATCAATTTTAAGAGCGTTGATATAATCTACAAATCCTTTATCCTTATAATGTGCGATTATTTTGGACAGGTATTTAGTGTTAGAATTAAAGGCAGCTGCTAGTTTAACCAGTGTTATGTCTGTTTCTAAGAACTTCTTATCGCGTTCGAATTTATCTAATTGTTTTAAAACATTGTTCACTGTATCCGCGTTGATATCCAGTATTTCAGATTTGTCATTTTTAAGTTTTGGTTTGCTTCTGTTTTCGTCCTTAATTTGAACCATCAACTCATTAAATTTTTGCTTGTATACAGAACGGTTTTTAAAATGCCTGTACGTCAAGAATAGTAAAACTGCAAAAAATATTACAATGATGCTGATAAAAATAGTGTCGTTGTACCTTTGACTGAGTAGCTCTGCCTTCATTTTATCTTTTTCTGTCACTATCACTTTCGTGTCATATTCTTTATGAACTTTGCCTATCAAATACTTGTTGGTTTCTTTTAAGGTTTTAACCGCTGCAAGTAATTGGTCAATGTAAAATAATTGCGCTTTCAGATTATCTTTTGTTTTGTAATATGCAATCAATAATTCATATACTTCCAGTAGGTCTGGTCTAATATATCCTTTATCACGGAAAGTTCTGTCGACCTTTTGGAAATACGATACTGCCTTATCTGATTTTTTTAGTTCCCAGAAGCTCTTTCCAATGTAAAAATTTCCTACTGCCACATTTGCATAATCTTTCTTTTGGCTTATTTGTATCAGCGACGATTTAATCTTTTTGATGGCTACATCATAATTTTTCATGAAATATTCATTGATGCCATCCGAATGAATGAAATAGGGAGTCATTTCGGTTACATTTAATCTTTTGCTTTCAGAAATACCAATTTTATTGGTTTCTGTGCATAAGCCATAATTTCCAATTTTATTGTAACAAAGACCTAATGAATGCAGTGAATTTAGGTAAGGCCTTGGGTTTTCATCTTTATAATACGCCACACATTCTTTTAATAATGAAATTGCTTCATCATAAAATCCTAAGTAATATTTGACTTGACCCATATTGTACTTCACTTTGTGAATTAGGTAGTCATCATTTGTTTTAACGATATAATTGTTGGCAATAATGTAATTATCCAGTGCATTTCTTCGTTGTTTCTGGCTGTAAAATACAATACCTTTTGAAAGGTAAGCGGATCCAATAATAGCTGCATCTTTCGTTTTTTTTGCAGCATAAATCATACTATCTGCATATTGTATCCTAACATTATTAGGAGATTGATGCAGTGCATTCTGGTATCCATTCACCAATTCTTTCCAGTTTTCCTCGTTCTTCGCTTTCTTTATGTAAATATTTATGTAAAAGAATGCTTTAGCAGTATCTTTTGTTAGCGAATAGCTCCTGTCTTCCAAATAAACATAACTTTTGTTTTGAAGCGAATCTGGTATTTTGAATACCTTTTTTTGACCAGTCATACAATGTGCTGTCAGTAGTAATGTCAGTAGTAAATAATTTTGTTTCATAGTACGAAGTAGGTTGGAGATAAATTACTGTGTTCTATAATAAATATAATACGTGAAAGGATAAATGATACAAATCAGCATTTATCATCGGGTATTTCAAAAATAAGATAAACAATTGTTAAATAGGTATTTATTTGATAAAATATGGTGTGGATTTCCATGAAATCAATACACTAATTCATGGAAACCCATATGGATTGTGTTGCAGGGGAGTTTATGAGCGAATAGATTTGTTTCGAATTCAAAAGCCAAAAGTTTAGCAAAGTGCTAAATAAAAGTTCTGCTTACCCGGGTGAAATGAACTGAGAAGAAATTCTCGGTCCCATTTTAAAAACATTAATCATGAAAAATTATCTATTATGCGCTATTTTATCATTCGCTACTATTTCATGTTCCACTGAATCTGATGTTGATCCTTCTCTAACTTCCGATTCCAATCTAAGTAAATTATACATCAAATCACAGGTTCCGCACAATAATGCAAATCCTTTTGAGGGAAGAGGTAAGGAGTATTTTGATTTGCTCACTATTTATTTGGACAATAACAAAGTTCCAAATTCAGCTACTGAAATGACCGAGCAAATACAGTTTATGTTCCAAAATTACAAGACTAAACAATATGCGAGTCGAAGTACAGCATCATTAACCTCTAAACAAGTTGCGATGGTGCTGAGTGCTCCCGAAAAACAATTAATAGCTATTCTTGAAAGTTGCTCTTTGCGTTTGGAGGTCAGAAAAGAGTTAATCCATTTTGTACAAGCTTTACTAGCACAACAAGATAGTGAATATCTGGAGCAGTACAACTATATTGTTTCCTATGAAACTAAGATTTTAGAAAATACAACTATGAGTGAGGACGAAAAAGAAACTATTCTTTCTGTAGCATCGGTTTCCAGGTATGCTCTCTATGCCGATTCTAAACATAGAGATAGAGATTGGGAGATTTCTATAGGCAATCGTAAAGCGCAACCGACTTTTTTGTCGTATCAAGCTACTATTATTTCTGTGATCCTATTATCAAAAAAGCTTTTATAATACTGCAATTCGATTGCAAACAATTCATTTAGGAAAATGAAATTAAAAATCATTTTTTACTTCACATTGGTTCTTTTAAACCTTGTTAGCCTCTATTTCGTCATAGCTCTTTTTAGCTATGATGAAATGGTTGGTTATCTTATCGATGGTGTAAAACAAGTTGACAGTCCAAGGGAATTGGCCTATTTATTTTTTATTACATCACTATCCAATCTCTATTTTTTGGTTTTAGGTTTAATGGAATATTTTTTTAATAATCAGAAATAATGCACTGCGACTACATCTATTGAACATGTAAACTGTTACCAGCATGATAAATGAATTCCTAAATATTGAATTAAACGAAAGTCCTTACCATGGATTACAACTTTGCATCATCAAAAAGTATATGATAAAAATGCCTTCCTATGAGTCTTTTATTGTTAATAATTTTTGCATTTTACTAATGAAATCGGGTGCTTTAAAAATTCAGTTAAAAGATACCATTCATGATTTATCAGCCCAAGATTTACTTGTGATTCCAAAAAATTCGTTTCTAACGTTATTGGCTGTAGAAGACAAACTGAAGTTATATCTAGTTGCATTTACCGCTGAATTTGCGACTCAGAATTGTTTCAGGAAAGAGTTAGTTGATGCATTTTATTTTTTTATCGCAAAGTTTTCCCTGAAAATTACATTGGATCAAAAAGATTTTTTAGTTCTTTCACTCATATACAAACTCATCTATTTTGTAAGGAAGGAAGGTAAACTTAACGGCATAGAAGCGGAATTGCATCGAATTAGTTTTAATTTACTATTATATGAATTGCGATCAATTCATGCTAAATATACTTCGGAGGCTTCCTTGAATTTCAGCAGAAAAGAAAGGGTATTGATACAATTTTTTACTATCCTATCCATTCACTGTAAAAAGCAGCATAGCGTTAAATTTTACGCCGGATCGTTGTTTATTACTGCTGGATATTTGAGTAAAATTGTAAAACACATAACCGGAAAACCTGTTAAGATTTTAATAGCAGAGTCTATTATTACAGAGGCGAAAAATTTACTGGAAGATTCCCAGTTATCAGTAGCCGATATTGCAGAAGAGCTAGCTTTTAGTAATGCTTCCACTTTTAGTGTTTTTTTTAAAAGACATACATCCATTGCACCATCCAGATATCGTACAAATGCTATCGAAAGGTTAAAGAACCAGTAGTTTTCGTTGCATTTAATTGTAAATTAAAACAATAGCATGATGATAAAAACCCACCCATTAGAATGGTTAGATTCTTTGATTTTGCAAACCTTTGATTCAAAGAATAAAACTGGCAGTTCAATATCAGAAAGTACTTTGTCGCTAACGTCCGAAAATATTGCCAAAGAATCTCAAAAGATTCAGATCCAACTTAAGAATGAAGTATTTTCTTTAAGAAAGAAAAGACAAATTCGACTTTTAATTCGAAAATACCATTCTACTCTTATCTTTTTACTAGATAATGTTATAGAAAATCGAAAAAATACAATTTTTAATGCTCCAAATTTGTCCACTAGCATCGATACTATAATAAGTGCTTTAGAGGAACTACTATCTTTTGTAGAAATCCGCTTTGCTACTTATCTGAGTTTGGACGAACGTGTACCAATCACGTACCTTATTGTTTCCAAAAATGAATTGCAGTTAAAACTGGACAAGCTTAAAAGGAAAAAATGGCATAATGAAATTCATCAAAATATCATGGAAACTGTCATCTCCGTTCTCTACCAACTAATCCAATCAAATAAAGGTTATAAAATCACCTACAGACAGATTCTTTATCAAAAAGAACTCTTTAAAAGCATAGATGATTTCGATGAATCTGAGAAAAGTTTAAACATTTATACCTCTTTGGATGAATTGCTTATTCGTTTGAATTTTAATGCTCAAGTTTACATCACCTGTTTGATTAACAGAATTGTCAGCAATTTAGATACGCAAACTACTTTACCTGATAGAATGAGTAAGTTGCTCTTTATTTTTAAGGAATTTCGTCAGTTATACTCTAACGAGAGCATTATGTTTGAGCCCAGTCAGCAAAATATCAAAAGTGCGTTGCACAATTGGTTCAAGCATGAAATAACCTATTTAGAAAGAGAAATCGAATTAAATGCAAGTTCAAGAATTGGTATGCAGACCAAGCACATTGATGCAACGGTAGCTTTAGAAAATAAAATTGAGTGTATACTATCGACCGATCAGATGGGATTAATTTTGAGGGCTTCTGATGAATCCAGAATTTTGAAGGCCAAATCGATGAGCCAAATATTTAAGACCATCGTACCTTATCTTTCTACACCTTTTAAAAAGGACTTATCCTATCAATCCGTTAGAAGCAAGTCGTATAATGCAGAAGAAAGAGACAAAGAGATTGCTATTCAGACTTTAGAAAAAATCATAAAAAAAATAAAATCGTATTAACAATAATACAAAATCCTAAATTATGCAATGGTTTATATAATGGCTAACTGTTATAATGAAAGGGTACAAAAGAGTACAACTTAAAGTTGTACTTGTCGTAAAGGATTTCAAATTGTTTCTTTGAAATATAAAATAAATCATTGCCTACGGTTAATGTTTTTATTACTATCAAGGAAGTTAAACATTTAATAAAGAACGTATGTTAACAAACATTTCATGGGCCAATTATATACTTGTAGTTGTCCTGCTTGCAGCAAGCTGGTACTTATTTGTCGGGTTTCGATTTTTTTTTGCAGAACTCAAAGATCTTGTAACGGGAAAAAAAAAGTTTTCGATTCGAAGTTTTCCTCAAGTTCAATTAAATGTAGATTATCTGGAAGCTCCGAATGGTATTCCTTCGTCCCTCAATGAAAAACAGACCGACAAAGCATTTCAAGATGTAGAGGATCTGGTAGAAAAACTAAAAAATCTTGTTGCAGATGCTTTGCAAAAAAAACTCCCCAAAAAGGAATTTATGTATTATCTGAGTTTGGTTCTCAATGAATTTCCGACTGTCAAGAACTCGCCTTTTCGATCTTCAATTTGCGAACTAGTAGTCTCTGAATGTGACAAACTCGAGCTGATTCATGTAACGCAACAGGAATTGGATGTGTTATGGGATGTATAAATTAAAATTCTATTGCGGAGGAATTATCCCTGTTTGCTCTTATGCGGTATGGCTTTATGTGACAAGAAAAAGAGTTTAGTAACAGCGGTATTCCTCTGCTTTTTAGTACTTAAAACAAAACTTTAAAAATGATGTATTATGAAAAATCGAGGGAGGAAATTAAAGAAGTTTACAGTAGTAAAAATACGATTTGTTTTAGTTGTACTGCTGTTGTTTGTTGGCTATGTCACGGCTCATGCTCAAGACGGGGTTGCTGGAATTAACGAAGCCAATCAAAAGGTAAGAAGTTATTTTGATGCAGGTACAGAACTTATGTATGCCGTAGGAGCACTACTGGGTTTAATTGGTGCTGTAAAAGTCTATCAAAAATGGAATGCTGGTGATCCTGATACCGGAAAAGTAGCAGCGGCTTGGTTTGGCAGTTGTGTTTTTTTAGTGGTGGTGGCTACGGTGATCAAATCTTTCTTTGGGGTTTAAGGGGTTACATATGGCAGTTATTAATTTTTAAAGGTAAAATAGTATCCATGGCAAATAGTGTATATCAAATCAATAAAGGTATTAATCAGAGTATTGAATTCAAGGGTCTTAAAGCACAGTATATCTGGTATTTAGGTGGTGGCGTTATAGTACTTCTATTCCTGTTTTCAGCACTGTATATAATTGGTTTGCCATCACTAGTTTGCGTTGGAGTGGTCGGTGGATCAGGAACTATTTTGGTTGTGAAAGTATATAAGATGAGTCATAAGTACGGGGAACATGGCATGATGAAAGCTTTGGCGAAAAGACAAGTTCCTGAAGCCGTCAGAATTCACAGCCGTCAGATTTTCAAAATGGAAAAATAGCAATTCTCCAAAAAATTATGAATAGGTAAAAAGCGACGAAGATGGAAAAGAGGATAGATGATATTTTACCAATTATGGACGTGGAGCATGACTGTATTCTTTCGAAACAGGGTGATGTTACCGTAGTATTCAAGGCAGAATTGCCGGAAATATTTACATTGTCAGACCAGGAATATGAAGCATTCCACCAAGCGTGGCTGAGGGCTATAAAATTACTTCCAAAGTTTACTGTGTTTCACAAACAAGATTGGTTTATTGACAGCAAGTTTGAAGCAGATTTCAGTAATGAAGATACAAGTTTCCTAACGCGCAGCAGTGAACGGTTTTTTAACGAGCGTCCTTTTTTGGATCATTCGTGCTACATTTTATTAACCAAAAAACCAGTCGGCAGGAAAAAATCAAGTTCCTTATTTTCCAATTTACTTCGAAACTCAATAATTCCTGAAGAAACATTAAATGCACAACTGCGTCAGGAATTTATAGACAGTACAGGTCAGTTCAGAAGAGTTTTGGAAGATAGTGGTTTTGTAAAGTTAACTCGCTTAAGAAATGATGAACTCAGAAGTCAAAGCCGAAAGATTGGAATTATTGAGCGTTACTGTTCACTTTCTGAGAAGAATGACTCTTTTGTTTATCAAGATATTGGATTCACTGACGGCTTGCAGGTGGGAGATAAACACTGTCAAATTTACACTTTGGGTGATGCAGCGGATCTTCCGGCTCTTTGCGGTTCCAGAATAAATTTTGATCGATACTCCACCGACAAGACCAAATTCAGTATCGGATTCGCATCCACTTTAGGACAACTGCTTTCCTGCAATCATATCTACAACCAGTATATTTTCATTGAAGATGCTCAAAAAACACTGCAAAAGCTGGAGAGTAAACGATTACGCTTGCAGTCCTTATCGGCGTACAGCAGGGAAAATCTGATTGCTCGCGATTCGACCAATGATTTTCTAAATGAAGCAATCGGTCAGCAACGCTTACCTGTCAAGGCTCACTTTAATGTTTTGGCATGGACAGCGGATAAAGAAGAGCTGAAGAATATAAAAAATAAGGTTTCATCAGCATTGGCGCAAATGGACGCAGCCGCAAAGCAGGAAACCGTTGGTGCCGCTCAAATATATTGGGCAGGAATTCCCGGCAATGCAGCTGATTTCCCAATGAATGACACTTTCGATACGTTTGCGGAACAGGCCGTGTGCTTCCTGAATATGGAAACCGGATACCGTTCCTCACTCAGTCCTACCGGAATACGTTTGGGCGACCGTTTGACTGGGAAGCCGGTGCATGTTGATATCAGTGATGAGCCAATTCAACTGGGAATCTGTACCAATCGGAACAAGTTTATACTAGGTCCTTCAGGAAGTGGAAAATCATTTTTCACCAACCATATGGTGAGAAGTTATTACGAACAAGGAACCCATATTGTGATCGTGGATGTCGGACACAGTTATAAAGGATTGTGTGACATGGTGGGTGGGTATTATTTTACCTATGATGAAAAGAATCCAATCCGCTTTAATCCTTTTTATATAAGTGAAGGCGATACGCTGGATACAGAGAAAAAGGAAAGTATTAAAACCTTACTGCTGGCGCTATGGAAAAAAGACAATGAAACCTTTAATCGAAGTGAATATGTAGCCCTGTCCAATGCGTTGCAATTGTATTATGAAAAACTGGAGGCAGACAAAGCAATTTTTCCCTGTTTTGATAGTTTTTACGAATTCTTAAAAACTGATTTTGTCAAGGTGCTTGAAGGAGATAAGGTGAAGGAAAAGGATTTTGATGTAACTAATTTTCTCTACGTTTTGCGCCCGTATTACAAAGGCGGAGAATTTGACTACCTGCTCAATGCTACTGAAAATTTGGAGCTAATGCAAGAGCGTTTTATTGTGTTCGAATTAGATAACATCAAAGATCATCCGATATTATTTCCAGTGGTCACCATAATTATCATGGAGGTATTTATCAGTAAAATGCGCAAGCTTAAGGGTATTCGAAAAATGATATTAATTGAAGAAGCTTGGAAAGCTATTGCTAAGGAAGGTATGGCTGAGTATATCAAGTATTTATTTAAGACTGTTAGAAAATTTTATGGAGAAGCCATAGTGGTCACACAGGAAGTAGAAGACATTATATCATCGCCAGTAGTCAAGCAGGCAATTATCAATAATAGCGATTGCAAAATATTGCTGGACCAAAGTAAATACCAAAACAAATTCGACCAAATTCAGGAATTGCTAGGTCTTACGGAAAAGGAAAAAGCATTGGTGCTATCGGTTAATAAAGCAAATGATCCAGATAAAAAATACAAAGAAGTTTTTATTTCCTTGGGAGGCATGCTCTCTAAAGTCTATCGAACAGAAGTATCTCTTGAAGAGTATCTTGCCTACACAACAGAAGAAACAGAAAAAATGAAAGTGCAGGCTTACGCCAAGAAATTCGATGGTGATATTAAAAAAGGGATTGCGGCACTGGCGAATGATTTGCGTGAAAAACAACGACAGTAAAAGAGAAGTTACAGTTTTAAATACTTGACAAACAATAAAATTACTACTTATGAAAGCAAAGAAAAATATGATGGTGGGTTTACTTTGTCTATTGCTCCTCAGTACCCCTGCAAGGCCAGCAACAACGGTGACAGTTGTTCCTATAATTGGATTGATAAAAGATGCCGTAGCCATGGTGATAAAAGCAATTGATCTCCGGATCCAGCGCTTGCAAAATAAAACGATTTGGTTGCAGAATGCCCAAAAAAAATTGGAAAATGTCTTGTCCAAAGTGAAACTGGATGAGATTTCCAACTGGACACAAAAACAAAAAGAGTTGTATAAAGAGTACTATGATGAACTCGCAAAGGTCAAATCTATTATTACGTACTATCAGCGAATTAGAGACATCACCCAAAAGCAAATCCGACTTGTTGCTGAATATGAAAGAGCTTGGAAACTATTTCAGCGGGACGATCATTTTAAGGCCGATGAATTGGCATACATGCAAAAAGTATATTCTGGAATATTAAATGAAAGTATGAATAATATTGATCAGATATTTTCAGTCGTAGACTCCTTTACCTTGCAAATGAGTGATGCTAAACGGCTTGAAATCATCAATACTGCAGCCGATCAGATTGATGCTACTTATGATGATCTTTCTCGGTTTAACATGCAAAACATAAAATTGAGCCTTCAAAGAGCAAAATCAAATAACGATGTGAATGCCATTAAGAAATTGTACGGTATTCACAATTAAAAAACTAATGTTATGAAAAAGATAGCGGTTTTGATACTTCTTATGGTAATTTTTAATGGAAACATACAGGCACAGGCAAAACAAAGAGAAGAACTCTTAAAGCAAATTGCAGCTTTTCAAGTGTATATCGGATATGCTCAAAAAGGGTATGCCATCGCAAAGAACGGGCTTAACGTGATAGGTGATTTCAAGCGAGGGGAACTGGATCTTCATCTTGATTATTTCAATTCTCTAAAGGCAATTAATCCAAAGATAAAAAACTATGTCAGAGTTAGTCAGATCATTGCACTTCAAGTAAAGATTCTGAAGAGTTATAGTCGCACCATGAGCTATGTGAATCAAAACGATTTATTTCACGGTGACGAAGTGGCGTATGTTAAGAGGGTATTGGATCGATTGCTTAAAGATTGTGATGTAACAGTGGATGAACTTACAGCAGTATTGACAAAAGGTGAGTTGGAGCTGAAAGATGATGAACGATTAGAACGAATTGATGCACTCTATCAAAATATGCTGGAGAGTCAAAGTTTTTGTGAGGATTTTAGCAATCAAACCAGAATGATGGGTTTCTTCAGGAGCGCTGAATCTAAAGATGTAAAAACCAGCCATGCGTTGCAGGGCGTAAAAGAAAATATACCATGAAACGACTACTGATTGTACTTATTATGCTGGTGGGACTGTTGTTTCCCAGTCGGGTTGCTGCTCAATCTCAAGAAATGCAACAGCTAATTCTGAATATCGAAAAGCTAGCTCAATTCAAACAGATTTTGACTGATATGAAAAAAGGCTATCAGATTCTGAACGGAGGCTATAACGTTGTTAAAGATTTGTCGAAAGGAAACTTTAGTCTGCATGAAACATTCCTTGATGCGCTGATGCAAGTCAGTCCAACCGTTCGAAAGTATAAGCGGGTAGGTGATATCATCCACTATCAAGTCCTATTAGTAAAAGAATACAAAGCTGCATTTAATCGATTCCGGAATAGTGGCAATTTCAATCCGGAAGAAATTGCTTATCTCGAAAAGGTCTATTCTAAGCTATTCAAAGAGAGCATAAGAAATCTGGATGAGTTAACCTCGGTCATTTCTGCCAATACCCTGCGAATGTCAGATGATGAAAGACTTGCCGCCATTGACAAGGTATATGCAGACATGCAGGACAAGCTCTCTTTTCTTCGAAATTTTAACAACAATACTTCCGTACTAGGCATTCAACGAACTAAAGAACGCAATGACATTAATGCAATGCGTAGCATCTACAAAATAAATAATTAAATACAAATTGTTATGATGAAAAGGAGCAAGGCTACACTATCTGTAGTCGCAGGGATGGTGTTGCCTGTTGCCAGCCATGCACAAGGAATAGCGAATGATATGAACAGCTTGCATAGTGTACTAGACCAATTGTATGACGAAATGATGCCCTTGTGCAGCAATCTTATCGGAGTTGGGCAGGGAATCGCAGGATTTGGAGCCATTTGGTACATCGCCTCTCGGGTTTGGAGGCATATCGCAAGTGCTGAACCCATCGATTTTTATCCGCTTTTCCGTCCATTTGTGATCGGATTCTGCATAATGATTTTTCCTTCGGTGCTGGATTTGATTAATGGAGTGATGAAACCCACGGTTACAGCAACTGCATCGATGGTGGAAGGCTCTAATAAGGCTATTGGGGTGCTGCTTAGAAAAAAAGAAGAAGCGATCAAAGAAACGGACTCCTGGAAGATGTATGTGGGAGCAGATGGCAGTGGCGATCGAGACACATGGTATAAATACACGCATGATGATGCCAATCCTTCTGAGGAAGGAATTATGGAAGGAATCGGAAATGATGTAAAATTTGCTATGTCTAAGGCCTCGTTCAATTTTCGTAATTCAATAAAAGAATGGATGAGTGAAGTATTAATGGTGCTTTTTGAAGCTGCTTCACTTTGCATTGATACCCTTAGAACGTTTCAGCTTGTCGTACTCTCTATTTTGGGACCATTGGTTTTTGGTATATCCGTTTTTGATGGTTTTCAGCACACACTAACGGTCTGGCTGGCCCGGTATATAAATATCTATTTGTGGCTCCCCGTAGCGAATATTTTTGGCAGTATCATAGGAAAAATTCAAGAGAAGATGCTTCAATTGGATATTGCACAAGCAAGCGAGTATGGAGATACTTTTTTTAGTAAAACAGACGTGGCCTATTTGGTGTTTATGATTATTGGCATCATCGGGTATTTCACTGTTCCCTCCGTCGCTAATTATATAGTGCATGCAGGTGGTGGAGGGGCTTTGGGTCAAAAAGTCACCAGTATGTTCAACAACTCAGCAAATTCTGCGGTTAACAGCGCGTCTTCAGGTGCGGGAATGGTGGTGGATGCTATGGGCAATGCTGCTGGAAGAATGTCTCAAAGTCTATCTGGATCTAGTGGCTCCTCACCGTATTTCAAAGATAAAGACAGTTATATGGGCGATAAATTAAAAGGCAATTCCTAACCTCTAAAAAACGGATTATGTTTAGCAAAA
Source organism: Flavobacterium sp. DSR3-2 (assembly GCF_049896525.1). NCBI lineage: Bacteria > Pseudomonadati > Bacteroidota > Flavobacteriia > Flavobacteriales > Flavobacteriaceae > Flavobacterium > Flavobacterium sp. DSR3-2. The sequence goes on along the minus strand of NZ_JAFCUM010000019.1, from coordinate 4,114 downwards.
TGAAAAATATTGATACCGCCTTTCGGCATGTTCGAAGCTTTACAATTGTGGTTGTTGTCGGAAGTATTATACTGAGCTGTTTTGCTCTGTACAAAAGTTTTGCTTTGGTAGCGCAGATGCAGGATAAAGTTTATATACTGGCTAATGGTAAAGCATTAGAAGCGTATGCTTCAGACAGAAAAGACAATATCCCGGTAGAGGCAAGAGACCATGTTATGACTTTTCATAAATTGTTTTTCACTCTCGATCCCGATGATAAGGTTATAAAAACCAATATTACGAAGGCATTATACCTCGCAGATGACAGTGCAAAACGAATTTACGATGATTTAAAAGAGAATGGGTATTATTCCGGTATTATTTCCGGTAATATCAGTCAGACGCTAGAAGTGGATAGTATAGCTATTGATATCAATAAATATCCATATCATTTCCGGTGCTATGCCAAACAGAATATCATCAGAACGACCAGCATTGCGCACCGTAGCCTCATAACAGAGGGTAATCTTCGTAATGTTTCCAGAAGTGATAATAACCCGCATGGCTTTTTAGTCGAGCGATGGAATACTATCGAGAATCGAGATTTGAGTACTGAGAACCGTAAATAAAAACACTACTGCTATGCGCTACAAATTTAAAAATGGCACCATGCAAGACCCTGCAGGAAAAAATCGCATAAAAAGCAAACTATTGCAACAGTTTGAAGAAGCTAACCTTCGGTTGCAATACAAATGTGCACATTGGCTGGAACGCAAGACGGCACATTGGTCCCGCAGAAGTTGGACATTAATTTTAATCGTTTTTACACTTGGAACTGGTGGTTATAGTATTTATGTGATGGTAGATAGCTTTTCTGAACCTGAAGTCAGTTCCGTACCGATTACACGAATTGTAAAGACCACAAATGCTATTCAAATCTCTAAAGCAATAGATCATTTAAAAGTAGCAATCAGTAAAGGGGAATATGAAAAAACGATCCGATTTCGTAGGTATATGGACAGTTTAGGGCGCAGTCCGACGGGAAAAAAAATAAAGGACAGTATCAATCAAAACCGTCCAGGATTACTGGACAGCCTGACCATAGTAGAAAAGTATTACCATTCACAATTTAAAAAATAATATCATGGAAGCAAAAACGAAATCACCAAAAATGTTAAGACAGCGCAAAATACTTTTAGTCATGCCATTTCTGGTACTGCCTTTTCTCACTATTATATTTTGGGTTTTGGGAGGCGGCAAAATGGATGCTGCGAACTCCTCAGTCACCGAAAAAAAAGGGTTTAATAGCAAGCTTCCGGATGCAAATTTGAAGGATGGCCTTGATTTGGATAAAATGCATTATTACGATCAGGCAGCTCTTGATTCCTCAAAGCTGGAAGAGCTTATTAGCAAGGATCCCAATTATCTCAGCAGAAGTTTTCCTGAAGATTCTATAGCGTCTTTGAGCACATCTCATAATCAAATACCTTCCGGAAATGGCTCAAAAGGACTAAATGCTCTGATGTACCGGGACCCCAACGAAGCAAAAGTACATGAAAAGCTGGAAGCACTTCAAAGAGTTATTAATACGCCAGTTGCTCCAACACCAAGGCGAAACGATGCCCATTATGCAGAAAGTAGCGGAAGCGCGTTGCATTCCGAAGACGTTAACAAGTTGGAAGAAATGATGCAGTCGATGAATACTCAAAATAATGAACCGGATCCTGAATTGAAACAACTTAGTGGCATGCTGGAAAGTATATTGGATATACAACATCCTGACAGAGTTCAGCAAAAATTGAGAAAGGTTTCTGAATCCCAAAGAGGACAGGTATTTTCAATTGCCAGCTTAGCAGGGGACACTACTATTTCTTCGTTGCAAGTTACCCCAATTGGCGCTACTACATCTTTTGGGAGGAATAAAGAGAATGCATTTTATTCTTTTGATGAACCAGCAGTTGCAGACGTCCTTCAAAATGCAATAGCAGCGGTAATTCATGAAACACAAACTATAGTAAATGGTTCCACAATAAAATTAAGGCTGAGTACTGCTGTCTATGTTAATGGAGTTGAAATTCCAAAGAATAATTTCTTGTTCGGAATAGCCTCTTTACAAGGAGAAAGGCTCGTAATAAAAATCAATAGTATTCGGTATAAGAACGCTTTGTTTCCAGTTGATCTTACTGTTTACGATTTGGATGGACTTCACGGCATTTACATGCCAGGAGCTATTAACCGAGAAGTAGCTAAGGCATCAGCAGACCGCTCTGTTCAAACTCTGGGTGTTGCATCTCTCGACGATTCTTGGGGAGCACAAGCCGCTGGTGTCGGTATTGAAGCAGCGAAGACCCTATTCAGTAAAAAAGCCAAGCTTGTCAAAGTGGTGGTTAAGGCAGGATATCAGGTATTGCTGCGAGACGAAAAGCAAAAACAAAACGATTCCAATTAAAAACTAAAAATTAGTAATTATGAAAAAGATCAATGTAATGGTGGTGGTGTGCGCAGTACTCTTTACCATCAGCGCTTTCGCCCAACAAAGCAGTAAAAACAGTCTGTTGGAGATTACGCCCGATTCTCTGTCAATTGGGTATTCCAAAACAACCAATATTGTATTCCCTTACGCCATTATAAGTGTCGATCGGGGTAGTGCGGATATCTTGGTTCAAAAAGCCAAAGGCCTTGAAAATATAATACAGATTAAGGCTGCTAAGCAGGAATTTATCCCAACCAATCTAACGGTAGTGACAGCCGATGGCAAATTGTATTCTTTCCTTCTACGATATGATGAGCAAAATCCCAATTTAAATCTTTCTATGAATACGACTGAACCGTTCGAACAGAACGTTTTATTTTCCGCGGGGAGTGGGAACGAACAGGAACTGCAGCTTTATTCCAAGCTGGCCTTGTACGACAAAAGTAAGACTGAAGGTGGTAAAGAGAGCAGGTATGGTGTGAAATTACATCTCAATGGAATTTTTATCCAAAATGATGTGATGTATTACAGGATAGTAGTGGTAAACCACTCTAAAATAAAGTATGATGTTGACCAGTTTCGATTTTTTATTCGAGATAGTAAAAAAGTAAGAAGAACCGCCTCGCAGGAAATTGAAATTACACCACTGTATATTCTTAATAACGATGAGACAATTGACGAAGAATCTGAAAATACATTTGTATTTGCGGTACCAAAATTCACGATTCCGGAGAAGAAATATTTAGTACTACAACTAATGGAAAAGAATGGCGGCAGACACTTAGCAATTCAGGTAAAAAACAAAAAATTGGTACAGGTTACTGTACTGCCTAAACTGTAACTAATTATTAATCATTTAAATTAAATAATCATGAACGATAAAAATTTTGAATACCTACGCGATCAGGTAAAGTACACCGGTTTCGGTGAAGGATTAGAAAGTGAGTTAAAGGAAAAAATGCAAAATCAAACCCCTAGTTTCACTTTGACCCACAATGCTCAATATGGCAATGATAATGCGACAGCAACATTGAATTTTAAGAAATCGGATCAGAGTGATATGTATTTCTTTAATTCCTATAAAGTGGATTTGCAAAAAGACAATTCGAAAGAAGCGTTGGAGCAGACTTTTTATATTAATAAGGGAAGCAATATCACCATGAAGGAAGCCTACAACCTTATGGAAGGAAGAGCAGTGAATAAGGATTTAACCAGTAAAGAAGGACAGGTTTATAACTCGTGGGTGCAAATGGATTTTAAGGAAGCTGACAGTGCCGGCAATTTTAAACTGAATCAGTATCATCAAAATTATGGTTACGATCTGGAGGCTGCGCTGTCCAAACATCCAATCAAAGAACTGAATACTCCTAAATTTAAAGAAGATTTAATGGATTCCCTAAAAAAAGGAAACTTACAATCGGCCACTTTCTTGAAAGACGGTAAAGAAGTCAAGCATTATATTGAAGCTAATCCACAGTTTAAAACCATCAATGCATATGATGGAAATTTAAAACGTATTGACAACCGTCAGACGAAAGAGGAAAAGCAATCAGAAGGACAAAATACCTCACAGAAGCAGGACAATAAAAAACAGAGTCAAAATACTGATGACGATGGACCTGCCGCTCCCCAAGAAGTCAAAAAGAGAAAAAAAAAGCAGTC
>NZ_JAFCUM010000018.1:0-68598 GCF_049896525.1 Flavobacterium sp. DSR3-2 | reverse complement strand
CTGAGAATTACATCCTCAGGTTTGTCATCAATTTGACATACTACATCGTGTTTTTCAAATAATCCTTTTTTTATCAATGTCTTTAATTCGTCAAACCGTTCTTCGATAAGACGATAGAGACTTTGTTCAGTAATTCCAACTGCTTCATACATTTCTTCTTTATAAATTTCCTCATCATCGGCGGTTGATTCTTTTACTTTTACAAACAAATCCGTAAGATAAAATTTGTTGTGGCTGTGCCTTACAAAGTATTTTTGAATATCAGGAATGTATTCTATAAGATTATTTATTCTTTCATCTAAACTTAGCAATGCAGATTTATTTCCCAAATAAAGTTCTTCCAAATATTCAAGATCATATTCAATCAATCTTGAATACGATGTAAAAACACTGTTTGAAGAACCTTCTGAAATCAGATTTTTGACATGAGACAGATGAAGATCGTGATCATGATGAAAATGGTCTTCAAACATATTAAACCTCTTCTTGTACTTCTTCCAATCCCTTTTAACGATAAGCGGATTTTCCAACTCTTTATTTTGGTAGATAATAGCTGAAGGCTGGCAGTAAAATTCAATAAACGGATGTCCTAAAGAAAATCTATGACGAAGCCTTTCAGAGTAAATTAAATAGACATCAATCTGATAGAGATTCCTAACTTTTTTTACCCATTTGTTCTGTTGTAGTTCTTGTGCATCTATATTTTTTTCGATATGGATAATAAGATATGAGAACACGAAAGAGGGCTGTCTGGTAAAAAACATCTGAATGACATCATCTTGATTAACCAATTGTCTTAGGATATTTTCTAAATATTCGTTTTCGAGTTTTGGAAATTTAAGTTTTTCTAGAGTTTTCATAATTTTGCTTTTTTAATTAATACTTATCCGAAAAATTGTATTTTTGTTTAAAACACACTGCAAGTAAACAATAGATTGTACCGTACCGAACTAATCGAAATTGTATCATACTAATTCAAGCTTGTATTTTACCGATCTGAAAAAAAATTAGAGAATTTTAAATATCTTTGAACTATGAGCACAGCAACAAAACCGAAACATATAGGCAGAAATATCAGCCGAATCAGAGAGCTTCGAGGAATGAAACAAGAAGCATTGGCTATTGCAATTGGTGTAAGCCAGCAATCAGTTTCTAATATTGAGGGAAGTGAAACTGTAGACGAAGAAAAATTAAAAGCAATTGCAGAAGTTTTAGGGGTTTCTGCTGAGGCGATAAAAAATTATAGCGATGATACAGTATTTAATATTATAGGTAATACATACCACGATAACGCTTCATCATTAAATTACAATTGCACTTTTAATCCTATTGACAAATTGATTGAAGCATATGACGAAAACAAAAAACTTTACGAACGTTTGGTTCAAGCCGAAAAAGATAAGGTTGAGTATTTTGAAAAATTATTGAAGGCTAAATAAACCTTTTATAAAAGATATAATTAATTCCAAAAAGAGACCTCACAAGTCTCTTTTTTGTTTGTAGAATAGAAAGTAAATCAAGTTTTATTAACGTAATATATTATTATTGTGCGTAAAATGAAAATCAAAAAATAAACCGATGGATAAAACTATTAAGCTAAGAGTTAAAAAAGAAATTGATAATAGCAGTGAGCTTAAAGTTTTGAAATTAAAAGGCACTCTAATTTCGAAAGGATATACTGAAATTATTCATATTGCTGATGAAAATACAGAGTATTATCTTAACTCATTTTCCACATCACCTGAGAATAAAAAAAAGGTTGAGCATTTTGTTTTAAACTATATTAAAGACCATAATCTTGCCGACACCATTTCGTTACTTCAAGAAAACAAATAAATGATTTTTGATTGCAGTAATTTTTTTCATATCATGTGCAAAAACCTTCCTGAAAACAGTCAGAATTTTGCACATTAATTAAAATCTATTCATTTGAAAAAGTACGCTCCCTTATTCAAGATCTAATAATTATTTTAGGAACATTTTCTTCTTTATTGGAATAAGGGAGCGTACACTTTCAAAGACCTCTGAAATAAGGATTCTTAGAGCTTTACAATCCCCCAAAGACCTTAAAAATATCCCGATAAAAATCACAAAAAGTACAACTAAGGTATTGGACATTCATCAACTGCGTGCCCATAATGTCACCGCTCATTCTTCGCAGTGCCACCCTTCGGGACTTATAGCACTCCGTTTGATGCATATCCAATTTTGTATTGCTTTCTTTTTTTTCTTTTTCTTTTGAAAAAATTTTTTGCAGTCTGGCTGAATCATAAACTAGCATTTCCTCCTATTTATCGAAGACATTTAATAGGTAAAAATTACCCATGATTGTTTATGTCAAACACTATCTTTAAATTAGCCTGTATCCTTTGAAAAGCTGAAAGATTGCAACGTTCCTGCAATCGGCAAGATGAACGGTTGTTAAACAACCGGATCTTGCTGCCCCACACTCGGAACTCGTGGGCAGTGACACTGATAAGACGAAAAGACTTTGAAAACAATGAAAATGATAGATGATGGAAGCAGAAAATTCAAACAGGACACGCATAATTGGGCTGCGCCTAACTCCCGAAGAATATGTAAAAATTGAGCGTAAATGGAAAGCCAGTACGTGCCGAAAATTAAGCGACTACGTGCGTAAGCATCTTTTCGATAAGTCAATTGTGACTACCTATCGAAACCAATCACTGGACGATTTTATGGAAGAAACAGTAGTAATCTGCAATGAGCTGAACGCTATTGGAAACAACATTAATCAGGCTGTAAAAAAACTACACACTTTGCAACATATTCCTGAATTCAGGAACTGGATAATTAGCTATGACCTGGATAAAAAAATCCTTTTCAACAAAGTAGAAGAAATCAAAAAACACATTCAAAAAATTACGGACAAATGGTTACAATCATAAAAACAAGCCATTCAATCCGCAGTATTTTTAACTACAATGAAAACAAAGTTAAGGCTGGTGTTGCCGAGTGCATCGCAGCAGGAAACTATCCTGTAAATGTGGACAAAATGAATGATACCTTAAAGCTAAGCCGTTTTATAAAACGGATGGAATTAAACGAAAATGCAAAACGGAACAGCGTACATATTTCCCTAAATTTTGACCCGTCAGAAAATCATTCAAAAGAAAAGCTAATAGCTATTGCCGACACTTATATGGAGAAAATCGGCTTCGGAAAACAACCTTATTTAGTATACCAACATCACGATGCAGGGCACCCTCATTTACATGTGGTAACCATAAATATTGAAAGGGATGGCAAGCGAATTGACCTGCATCATTTGGGGTTACGGAAATCTGAGCCAGCTCGTAAAGAAATTGAAGAACTGTTTGGACTCGTGAAAGCTGAGGGAAGAAAAAAGAAAGAGGAATTTGCATTGCAGCCTATTCCTGTTGGCAAGGTGCAGTATGGTCGAATTGAATCAAAGAAAGCCATATCCAACGTTTTGAATGCAGTCCTGAATCAATACAAGTATGCGAGCCTTCCCGAACTTAATGCAGTACTAAAGCAGTATAATGTAATGGCTGACCGCGGTAGCGAAAATTCAAAAATATTTTTGGCTAAAGGACTTGTGTATCGAATTCTGGACGAACAAGGCAAGCCAATTGGTGTTCCAATTAAAGCAAGTGATTTTTTTAGTAAACCAACTTTAAAATTTATAGAAGAAAAATTCAAACGCAATGAAATAAGAAGAATACCTGACAAAATACGGCTAAAAAATGCAATTGATATTGCATTACTAAAGGAGCGAACAATGTCAACAAACCAACTGGCAAAATGTTTGGAAAAAGAAGGAATTCATACTGTGTTTCGAAAAAGTACAGAAGGCTTGCTTTATGGTATTACCTATGTGGACCATAAAACCAAAAGTGTTTTTAATGGCAGTAGTTTGGGAAAAGAATATAGTGCAAAAGCTATTCAGGAACGTTGTGCATTAAAAGTTACTGGTGAGGAAAAAAGTAAAAAAATGAGTAAAAAAATGCCTTCCAAAGAATTACTAATTAATAACATGCAACAACAAAAAGACACACTTACTATTCCTGATTTAGTCAAACTATTAGATCAGTTGATTCAGGTAGAAAATTCTTCGGATTATTTGCCGAACCAACTGAAAAACAAAAGAAGGAAGAAAAAGAGATTAGGATCATCTAATAATTGAAAAGGTAATGTAGCCGTATAAACCCATTTCTTATTTTTAAAATTAATTAAATATCTTTCAATCAAAATTTAGACGCGGTCTTGCCCTAAATTCATTTTTACCCCTTTACATTAAATTGCTTTTTTCTATGTTTGTTGATTATTCATAACATATTTTACAACTACATTGCGATTTATGTTATTATTAGAAAATTATCAGATTGTGCCGACAGTGTAGGCACAATTCAAATGCTATAAAATCATAATAAAACTCACGAATTATAATGCCTACATTAAACTGGATCGGAAAAGAAAAAGTAATCAACCATCACCAAGACGTACCATACAAAATACTGGAACCTCAATATGGCTTTTCAGAGGGAGAACAACAATCCGAACCCAACAATAGAGGCAATAAAATCATTCACGGGGATAACCTCGAAGCATTAAAAAGTTTGCTCCCAGAATACGAAGGCAAAATGAATTGTATTTACATAGATCTGCCATACAAGACATGTAACTAAATTTGGGTGTACAATGACAATGTAAACCACCCAAAAATTAAAAAATAATTAGGTGAGATTGTGGGCAAAGTGGGAGAAGATTTAACACGTCATGATAAATGGTTGTGTATGATTTATCCTCGTCTAAAATTACTTAATAAATTACTTCACAGAGATGGTAATTTGGTCATCAGCTTAAGTTATTAATATGACTCAGCATTACGCATGAGTTTTGGATAGAAAAGTAAGTGAGGATATGTATAGCTGGTTATTATGATCACAAAACCCTCGAAGTAGTAACCACTTTTCATAAAAAATGCCACAGTATCTTTAAATTAATTTTCACTCTGATCCTCTTTTATGTTTCGAATTTGAAAGGATTCACCCTCGAGGATTTAGCTATTTTTGTAATCAAGCACGAACTGCAAATCGAAGCATTGGATTGTTCTTAAGATTGTTCTAATTTTAAATCAGTTACTAGCTTTTCCAATTCACTAATTTTCTGTTTCTGCCCTTTGTTATTGAATTTTCTTTTTTCGATAAGAAATTCGTTTTCCAATCTTTTTGCCATTAAAGGTTTTGACTGAACACTTATAGAATCTTTATCACTTGTGAGTATTACGATTAAAGAAAATAAACTGTGAACATGCTAACTTAGCCATCACAGAAAGTTAAGAAATAATCTTAATTTTAACCTATAAAACAAGTCCGCAAAGTTTATGACAAAGTTTTCAAAGAAAAAGCCGTCCAATTGAGTTATGAGAGAACCAACGTATCAGAACTGGCCAGAGAGCTGGGAGTAACAGCACCACAGTTGTACAAATGGCGCAAAGAGTTCGAGGAGTTTGGAGAGGGAAGTTTTCCTGGAAAAGGGAATTTAAAACTAAGTCCTGAACAAGAAAAAATTCACGAATTGGAGAAAAGACTCAAAGATGCCGAGTTAGAGCGTGATATATTAAAAAAAGCAATCGGCATTTTTTCCAAGAGCGGTCGATGATTTATAGTTTCATTAAAAACAATGAACAAGTATTCCCGATTGAAAAAATGTGCAAAGTTCTACAAGTGAGTAGTGGCAGTTATTACCGATGGAAAAAACAAACGATCACTGCAAGACAGCAACGAAAAATCACCATAAAAGAAAAGATAACATTGATTTATTTTGAATCCAAACAACGATACGGAAGTCCTAGAATAACATTAGAACTTTGGAGTATTGGTTATAAAATTTCAAGAATTACAGTAGCAAAATATATGAAACAGCTAGGCTTACGAAGTAAATTAAGCAAGAAATTCAAAGTAACAACCAACTCAAATCATAATTATTTAATCGTTGAAAATATATTAAACAGAGGGTTTATTGTAAAAACACCTTCAAAAGCTTGGGTTTCTGATATCACCTATATTTAAACCAAAGAGGGATTTGTATACCTGACAACTATTATGGATTTGTACGATAGAAAAATCATAGGTTGGAGTTTAAGCGATGGAATGAGTACAGATGAAACCTCGCTTAAGGCCTGGAAAATGGCGGTTAAAAACCGAAATATTGAGGAAGGTTTGATTTTTCATTCCGACAGAGGTGTTCAATATGCAAGCAAAAAGTTTGTAAATGTTCTTGATTCCTATAAAAAAATAACCCGTAGTATGAGCCGCAAAGGAAATTGTTGGGACAATGCAGTAGCGGAAAGCTTTTTTAAATCCTTGAAAACTGAATTGATTTATGGAAACAAACTGATTTCTAAAGAACAAATGAAACTGGAAATCTTTGAATACATTGAAATTTGGTACAATAGAAAAAGGAGACATTCTGCTTTGAATTATGCAACTATTGAAGAATTTAACAATCAAATTAATTACAAAAATGTAGCTTAACTTAATGTGCACCTTTTATTTGCATATCCAAAGACCAATCTATATTTTGATGAGTCTTCTCATTTTTAATATCTTTATTAAGTTGGACATACTAAGTTAAACTGGTTATCTGCTTACGAATAAATTTAATATTGTCATTGACTTTATTAAATGGATGACAGCATACTCAAAAGCTTCAAATCTTTTAAAAAAAGGTTCGAAAATTGTCCCGACAGGGTCACAAGAAAAAAGAAAAGCCTGCAAAGTACTAATTTTGCAGGCTTTTTTTAGTCCGATAAAATCGTCGATAGTTTTAATTGATTTAAGACCCCTTGTATTTTCTGAGTTTACGGTTCAAATCCTTTAAAGCATTAAATAAATTATATGTTTAATTTTTGAAAGCTATTGAATCTTTTCTTATTGGTTACAAAAAGAAAAGTACTGAGCTTCGCTCACAATTTTTATTATTAACCCACTGTTCTACTTTTTGTTAGTACATTCTCTAATTTCTAATTATTTCGGTTAATGCAGATTGAGAAAAGAATTACGTACAAGGAAATACAAAAAATAAGAATAGACAAACAATCTTTTCGTTAAAGTACCTCGTCATTATTTTAAGCTAACTTCTTAAATCGCTATATGTAATGGTCTATAAATAGTTTCATATAAATCGAAAAAAAGACCTCTCTTGATTTTCTAAATATTTTAATATATGAAAAAAAACCTTTAAACATTAATAGTTTAGCGGCATTTTAAAAATATTTCAAAGAACTATAGTTTTACCTTTAACATTAAATTTTCAATTTTAGAATATGAAATTACGGGATTGGCTCCAGGTGCCTCGGCAACTAATGCCCCTACAGCGCAAGCAAAATCAATTGCTATTTGTGGCGATTTCCCAGTTAATAAATTTGATAATAGGGCTGCCAAAAACGAATCTCCCGCTCCTACCGTATCTGAAACTTTAACAAGATAACCTTCATTTTCATAAATTTCCCCTTTCCATAATAATAAGGCCCCATGTTTTCCTTTAGTAACACAAATGGCAGTTGATTTGGTTTTTTCAGCAATAAAATACATGTTTTCTTCGAGACTTTCAAAAGGCGAATTCATTTCGGTAACTATTTCCGCCAATTCCTCATCGTTAAACTTAATAAAATTTGCAGAATGCATTAGCTGCTTTAAAACTTCGAAAGTATAGTGTGGTTTTCTTAAATTCACATCAAAAACCTTATATACATTCATCTTCAATAGTTCGTCCAGCGACTGTTTCGACACTTGATCTCTACAAACCAAACTTCCATAAATTAAAACATCTGCATCTGAAACTATATTCTTGGCAAAATCATTCAATACAATTTTATCCCACGCCGATGGATAGGCTATTTCATAACTCGCCGAACCGCGATCGTTTAAATTTACATTTACTAATCCAGTTCGAAAATTTACTGACTGCATAATTGCTCTTGTTTCAAGCCCCAGGCTTTTCACTTGATTGATAATCGCCTCTCCATCTTTATCATTTCCTATGCAGCTAATCATGGCGACGTCACAACCTAACGTTTTCATGCGTAAAGCGACGTTTAGTGGCGCACCACCAATCTGTTTTTCATTGTCAAAAACATCCCAGAGTACCTCTCCGTATGCAACTGCCTTGAGCTTATATCCATTATTCATTCTAAAAATATTTTATATTAATATTATTCCGGTTGTGTAACCCGAAGATTAGAAACGGTACTATTTTGTCCTTCAGCTATTAAACCCCATTTATTCCTGTCCCTTCCGTAAATACGGTTTGTTAACGCCACTTTTCCATTAACGTAAAATACAAGAACACTTCCTTCTGTAATTATCTCAACATCATACTTTATATCTTTCAGCAACTGAAACGGCATTCGAGTCACTTCTTTTGAAGCCGAATCGTAACCAATGATTTTACCTTTCACAATATCAAAAACAATCTTATAATAGCTTCCTAAATCATTAGTGTAAAAAACAAATCCAGTAGTACCATTTGCTGTTCCTAAAGTAACATCCGTTTTAATTTTTGCTTTTCTTCCTATAGTTTTAAATGTAACCAGTGCTTGATCTGTTGTACCAGATAAAGAATAATTTCCAGAGGTCGTTGTTACATTTCCTAAAGTCGCATCAACCTCGACAGCTATCTCTTTTGAAAACAAATCTTTTACTTTTTGCGGCGACTTGGTTCCCAAAGTTCCATCAGAATTTTGTATCAATTCATGAATGACCATATTTCCTGCCCAATCTTTATTACCTAAATCATTCTCAGGTGTTTTTCTAGCATTCCATCCAAAAACATACCTTTTATTTCCGTCTGAAGCTGTTTTTCCAGCATAAAAATATTCCCCGTCAATCATATCATTTTCTGGCTTTGTCCAAGGACCGTTAATCGACGTGGCCATTCGATAGTGTGTTCCCTTATTACTGCTCCAGTTTTCAGAGAACATCAAATACCAATGATTTCCCATTTTGAAGATATCAGCACATTCCATCATCAAGTAATTTTCTTGCGGTGTTGTCGTATAGATTGGCGTTTGAACAGCCCATTTTCCCAAAGCTGGATCTGCACTTGTAAAATGTAATAAAACAGCTTTTCTATCTGCATTTGTTTGAGTACTCACCAACATCGAATACTTTTTCAGGTCTTCGTTATAAAATACATGCGGATCTCTAAAATCATAATTATAATATCCCGCCGGCGCTGTAATTTTAAACGAAGGAACTTTTGTCCAGTTTTTTAAATCAGTACTTGTAGCACACAACACACTTTCTCTGGCGTTTGATTGAACAAAAGCAGGTATGTTATTGTGTCCAGTATAATAAAAATAATAAATAGTACCCACTTTCACAACGGATCCTGTACCAACGGCAAAATCAGGATCAGTAGTTTTTCCGTAGGGTATCGTTTGACCTTCATAAGTGAAATGAGCCAAATCTGTACTTAAGTATTCATGAATATCATGAAATCCTTTTCCGGCCGGCTTATTTTGTGCATCATGAAGAAAGTAAATATGGAATTTTCCGTTATCGAAAAATGGCATTATATCGCCTGTATATCCCGCGCTGTAATAAGGATCGTTTGCTCCGATCCATTGGGATGGTGGCACAGGAAAAATACTTATTATCTCAGAATTGCCTCCTGAAATAGAGCCTCCAATGTAAGTATCATCTTGACTGCATGAAGCGAGTGAAAAGAAGATGGAAACGATCATTATTATATTTCTATATATCATTTTTATTGAATTCTAATTAAATTAATTTTTTGCCAAATAATTGATACTGTTTTGTGTCAAAAGTTTAATGTTTGTAATAAACTCATTAGCCTGACTTGGCACTCCGCTACTATTAGTTTCATTGTACCAATCGTAAGCTCCCATCGAAATCACAATCACATTTTTATCCGTTCCCGTATTTGGAAATTCGGCAATGGTTACTCTTCCATTAAGCGCATTATCCCAAGCCTCACTGGCTAAATTTATTCCTCCGGTTTGGTCTCTCCATCCTTCACCGTTTACATAACCTCCCCATTCCGGTATAAACCACCACGCAGTATGATTTTGTCTAAAAGTTCCGCTTTGTAACAAATTAGCTTTTCCAGTTTCGTAAGTCAACAATCCCTGAAATATTGGGTGATCTTCATGACCTACAAAAGACATCCCCCATGAATTCCCGTCTACAAATCCGTTAGGAGCAAAATCGCCAAAAACATTATTAGGTCCTTTTCCAGATGGAACAATTCCCAAGGCATCAACATACTGCGAGGCAAAAGAAGTTAAAAGTAAATTTCCTCCATTAGTTCTAAAATTTTTAAAAGCTGTTGTTACTGCAGGATTATAAGCTATGGATGGTAAATTAGCCGCCGAATCAAAATGCCACCAAATTACATCTAAATCACTCAAATCAGCACCATTTAAAACGCTATCAAATGATATATATTTAGCTCCGGTAAAAGTTAAGAAGAACCATTCTGCAACTGTAATTTCATCTTTGTTAACAATTTCAGCCCTTGTTGCTGCAGTACCTAAAAAGGCAACAACTAGACCTGTAACAGGCACTGCAACAGTAGCTGTATAATTAACACTTTTTCCGTTAGATGTTACCTCAAAAGTTACCGGATTACTAAAGTCGATAGTTGCTCCTGATGCTGGCGAAACAGCAACTCCTTCGGTTAATTCAATTGTAGGCTTAAGGGCTTTTAAATTTGTGCCTTCAGGTAATGTCATCGTAATGGTTTTATTTACATCGTTAATAATCGCAGAAACGCCATTGATTTTAAAGCTCTTAAATGGACTTAGAACTACCGTTGTTACAGTATAATCTTTATATAAATTACCATTTATTACTCTAAACTTTACTGAATTTGCAAAGTTAATTGAAGTGTTAAAATTTACGTTTGAAATGGCTCCTGACTGTAAAACAACCTCTGGCGCTGCGGCACTAATATCCGATCCATAAGGCATCGTTACACTAATTTTTCCTGTTTTCTGATCAATTTCACCTGCTATTCCTTTTACCTTAAAAGAAGTAACATTAGATGGGGAATTCACCTCAAAACCGTCATTTATGAAACTATCTTCGCAGGCAGAAATCATAATGACCATCGCCAATATAATTAACATTTTGGCCCAATATTTATTTATAAGTTTTCTCATAGTGCTTTTCTTAAAATAGATTAATAACCTGGATTTTGTTTGTATAGTCCTTGGCTGAAATTGATCTGTTTCAACGGAATTGGGCAATACTCTTCCTTATGTGCATCAAAAAAAGCATCTTGATAATAGCTGCGTTTTGTTTTTTCTTTATCATAAAACGCATTCATAACTTCATCAGTTACACCCCAGCGAACCAAGTCAAAAAAGCGACTTCCTTCCATAGCCAATTCTAAACGGCGTTCCCAGCGCAATGCTTTTCGAGCAAAATCTTTTGTCCAATTGCTGTTAACTCCATCTACATAAGTATTGATTTTAAAGTTGCTCACATACGGAAGCCTTCCTGTACTTTGAGCTGCTCTAGCTCTGATTTCATTTATTAACGGTAAAGCTTCGGCTTGTCTTCCTAATTCAATCAAAGCTTCGGCGCGCATTAAAATCACATCGGCATAACGAATTTGGATTCTGTTTTTTGAATTTCCATAAAAGGGATCAATATTCACCACACAGCTGCAGCTTGGCGCTACATTTTCCTTTAAAGAAGCAAAATAGCCATAAGTTCCCGGAGATCTTACCCATGCTTCAACATATAAAAACTCTGGATCGTATTTGTATGGCAAACCTGGCATTGCAACTGTATGATACAATCTCGGATCAACAGTATTGGCATCTATATTTTTATAATCAAAATCCTGATTGTTATAAGTATCGAATTCTGGCAAGCCGTTAGTACCTGTTTTAAATGCATTTACTAGGTTTTGACTTGGCTTATGAAAATCGCAGCACCCTAATCCTTGAGGAGTAGAAAGAACATCCGAAAAATTTAACCTTCCGTATAAAGTTCCATCATTATCTGAAAATTGAATAGAGAAAATAGATTCTGAACCGTTTTCAAAAGTTCCTGGCAAAAAGTTATTAGCAAAATCAGGTTCCAAAGATGCTTTTCCAATTACTTTATCTGTTGCAGTAATTACTTCTTGAAGATGCTGCTGATTGATTCCTGTAACGGCAAACGTTTCGTCTTGGGTATAAGCCTGATATAACCGTGTTTTGGCTAAGTAAGCATAAGCCGCTTTTTGGGTAGCACGACCGACTTGTGGCTGTATTTCCGGTAAATCATCGGCAGCAGCCTGAAAATCTCCTGCAATTTTATCCCAAAGTGCTTCGTTTGAAAGTGCTTTATTTGAGATGGTGTTATACGCTTCTACCGGAATATCTTCTGTTATGTAAGGAACATCTCTGAACATAATTTTCAGCATAAAATAAAAATGTCCTCTTAAAAAACGCATTTCCGCAATACGTGTTTTTTTTAACGGATAATCGGTTTCAGAAATTTGTTCCAATGCTTTCAAAGCTTTATTGGCTCTTGAAACTCCAACATAACTGATGTACCAAAAATTGTCTAATTCACCAAAATCTGGTCTGATATTATTAGAGACTTCAAAAAAGTGAAAATCCTGAAGATCATTAGTTCCGCTACCACCTTTGTAAGCATCATCAGAACGAACATTTCCGAAAGGCCACAAACTATATGGTGAATCGTAATGGTCATTGCCTAATTGTGCGTAGGCTGCATTCATAAATCCTTCTACTGATTCTGGTGTTACAATATCATCTTCCGATAATACGCCACGAGGTTCATTTTCCAGAAAATCGGAACAGGAAGAAATGATTCCCAGCATTAAAAATCCTGCTATATATAGTATCTTTTTCATGTTTTTTAATTTAAAATTTTGTTATAATGTAAAATTAAGACCGGCCGTAAAAGTGGTTGGCTGTGGATATCCAAATCCAGCATTTTCAGGATCTACACCAGTGAAATTTTTAGCATTAATGATCAATAAATTTTGTCCGCTGATGTAAAATCTAAAACTTTCCAAACTTAATCTCTTCAATACATCTTTTGGTAAACTGTATCCAAATTGCAATACACGTAGTTTAAGGTAGTTTCCATTTTCTACATAATAAGTTGAAAATCTAGATTCTGCATTTTTGTCTACTGTCGTTAAAGCCGGAATAGTTGAATTTTGATTATTTAAAGACCAGGCATTCAATAAACGGGTTCCTTTGTTAGATCCTACATCATCCACACTCCAGAAATCAGTTTGGTATTTGGTATTATTAATTACATCAACATCACTAGCTCCTTCCCAGAAAGTAGTGAAATCGAAATTTTTATATTCTAATCCTAAATTAAACCCGAAAAGCAATCCAGGATTTGGATTTCCTATCCAGGTGCGATCTTTATCATTGATAATTCCGTCACCGTTTAAATCTTTGTAACGAATTCTTCCAAGGCCTTTTCCTTCTTGATTGGCCGAGTTATCAACTTGGTCCTGACTTCTAAACAATCCGTCAGCTACGTAACCATACATGGAGTTAATTGGGCGTCCTAAAATGTTATCGTTTAATCCGTCTCCTCCATAATTGTTTATTACCTCGTCTGGCAATTCTGTAATCTTGTTTTGGTTTGCCGAAATATTTGCTGAAATATCATATTTTAATCCAAATGAAGTTTCATCGTGATATCCTAACGTAAATTCCCATCCTTCATTTTCCATCGAAGCACCGTTTACCCAACGATTTCCTCCTTCGCCAATTACACCTAAATAAGCTGGCAAAACCAAAATATCTTCTGTTTTTTTAATATAGTAATCGACTGAACCACTCAGTTTTTGATCGAATAATCCAAAATCCAAACCGATGTTAGTTTGTGTTGACGTTTCCCATTTCAAATCATCATTACCAGATTGTGTTGCGATAAAACCTGATGGCAGCAATCCGTTTCCGTTTCCTGCAATGTCGTAAGCAGTACCATAAGAAGTTGCCCAAGTTGGACTTCCGCCAGCATAACTTGCTAAATACAGACTGTATACTGCTGTATTACTAATTTCTTGATTTCCAGTTTGTCCCCATCCTGCACGCAATTTTAAATCTGAAAAAACAGAAGCGTTATTTTTGATAAAATTTTCATTGCTGATTCTCCATCCCGCAGAAACCGCTGGAAAAGTTCCGAATTGATTGTTTTTACCAAAACGGGAAGAACCATCACGACGAATTGTAGCCGAAACTAAATACCGATTGTCAAACTCATAATCGGCTTTTCCAAAATAAGAAAGCAATGAATATCCCGTCGAAGTTCCGCTGGTAAACGATTCTCCTGTTCCTGCATCTGGATACATATAATCAGGCGTTTCGATCAAAAAGTCATTTTTACGCAAAGTAGTTGTGTCGTAAATATCTTTGTACATTTCAGTTCCAGCCATCAAATTCAAATTGCTTTTTCCGAGATTTAAACTATAAATTGCAGTATTAGTCCACGTCCATTTATCGCTCACCGATTGGTCAATAGTAACCGATGATTGATCATTTTGCAAATAACCTGACTGGTAACTTCTTTGTAAAGTGCGTTTTTTATAAGAACTATAATCAATACCAAAACTACTTTTGATATGCAAGTTTTTGATGATCTCTAAATCGGCATACATATTTCCGAAAAGACGTAAATAATCGTATTTATTATCCTTATTATATTCTAAAAGACGAACCGGATTTTGTCTGTCATTCATTCCCCCAACTGGTCCGCCCCAGCCTTTTCCGTCAACGGTATGTCCCGGAATAATTGGCAAGGCACGAAGTGCCGGATCTAGAACTCCGGGATCAGTAATTTCCTTTGTACGATTGAAGCTGAAATTTTCTCCAATAACTAATTTGCCATCAAAATATTTATACGAACTATTCATTCTGGCAGAAATTCTTTCAAAATCAGTTGTTTTTACAACCCCTTCATTTCCATAATATCCCAATGAAAAAACATAATTCCCTTTTTCAGAGGCATTTGAAACTGATAAATCATACGAATTTGCTATTCCTGTTTGTGAAATCGCATCGTACCAATCTGTATTAGACGCTCTTATTGTTTGCTCTGAATCTAAATATTCAGGAACCAAAACTTTGTTTAACTGCGGTTTGTTATTGTTTACTGACCAATCAAATTGATAACTTAAGTTATTATTGTTTGGATTTAGTCCGTCATTAATATTCGCTTGCCATAAAGCCTGACCAAATTGATTGGCATTCATAACATTAAGCTTTCTTGAATAATCAGAAAAAGAGGAATAGGCACTGAAGTTGATTCTCATTTTACCTGCTTTTCCTTTTTTTGTTGTAATAATAATAACCCCGTTTGAAGCGCGAGAACCATAAATACTGGCTGATGAAGCATCTTTTAAAACCTGAATTGTTTCAATATCATTCGGATTCAATTCATGCATTCCTGATTTTGTTGGCATACCATCAATTACATAAAGAGGATCGGTATTATTCAAGGTTCCCACTCCCCGAATCACCACTTTTGTGTTTGCTCCACTTGGAGAACCATCCGATGAAACTTTAACCCCAGCAATTCTTCCCTGTAATGCTTTAATAGGATTAGGTTCTGGCTGTTTCATAACATCCTTCATATCTACAACAGCAACAGCACCTGTAATATCACCTTTCTTTTGTTTAGAGTATCCTGTTACAACAACTTCATTTAGTTTATTATCATCTACTTGTAATGTTATATTGATTACTTTTTGATTTCTAACTAAAATAGATTGTGGAGCAAATCCGATATAAGAAACCACAATAGTAGCATCAAGATTTATTTTTTGGAAAGAAAAATTTCCGTCAAAATCGGTAATGGTACTGGTATTAGTTCCTGAGATAAGTACAGTTGCTCCTGGTAATGGCATTCCATCATCAGACGAAATTACCGTTCCTTTAATCCCTCCTTCCTGCGCTGTCATAATCAACATTGGAAAGAAGAGAAATAGAAAATAAATAATTTTACTTTTCATAGTTATTGGTTTTTATTAGTATCTAATTGGTTAATTACGAGATTAGAAATTTCTATTCCTTCGTTTGAAGAAGCCGAAATTGAGGTAAATGGCTGGTTTGAGAAAAAGATTTCGGTTATTACTTTTTCACCATTATTGTAAAATATTTCAATTGAAGTTTTGTCTAAAATGATTTTAAAAGCGCCTTCTAGTTGGTTTCCTTCTAAGGTTGCTTTGGTAAATGATCCAACAAACTTATCTGAAAAATCTGTTTTTCCTGATTTCGAACGATCCAGAAATAAATAGTGATCTGAATTGTTAAGTCCAAAAGTCAAAAATTCTCCCACGGCATTTGAAAGCGTAAAAGTGTAGGTATCTTGTTTTAAGTTTTTTAAATTGAACTCAATAATCGCCTGAGTTAAATCAATTTTTCCTGCTTTCAGCATCGAGAGTTTACCTTCTCCTTTTAGGCTTTTTCCTTTTATTGTTTTAGAAATATATTCATTAATTTCTTTCACCGGATTACTAATCAAACTAAAGTTATCTCCTTTTTTTATTAACTGAATTTCACGGGCAATTGTAGTACTGCTTCTCCATGCATTTGTTGGAACCTGCTGTGCATATTCCCAATTAGACATCCATCCGATAAACAATCTTCTTCCATCGGCATTCGGAATATTATTCCAGGTTACACCTGCATAATTATCTTTCCCATAATCAATCCAAACGGCTTTTTCCTGTGCTACTCTTTTGGCAAAATTGGAATCCAAAGTAAAAGTTGTTCCATCAAAATCACCAATAAAATATTGTGTACCAGAACCTCCGTTGGCTCCGCCTGGGTTTAAACTCTGAATTAAAACCCATTTCGTTTCATTGCTTCCTCGCACTTTTATCTGAAAGAAATCCGGACATTCCCAAACACCTCCGTGAGCTCCAATGTTTTTTCCAAAATCTGATGCATATTCCCAGTTTTTAAGATCTTTAGATTTGTAAAACTGAGACCTATCCTGTGCCGCCAACACCATTATCCATTGTTTATGCGCTTCATCCCAAGTCACTTTTGGATCACGAAAATCACGAATTCCAGGATTTTTCACAACAGGATTTCCCTGCTCAAATTTCTGCCATGTAAAACCGTTGTCATTAGAATATGCTATATCTTGCTGCTCTACATCAATTTTGTTTTCTTTTTCCTTTGTCATATCATGCAAAGTATAAATTGCCACAATAGGAGCCTTATTTCCAACACCAAACCCCGAAGTATTATGCGTGTCTACAACAGCACTTCCTGAAAAAATGTATTTGTCATTGTCAGGATAAATAGCAATTGGCTGTTCCTCCCATTTAATTAAATCTTTACTAATAGCATGGCCCCAGTGCATTGGCCCCCATTTATTTCCGTCTGGGTAATACTGATAGAACAAATGATAATATCCGTTAGCATAAAACATTCCGTTAGGATCATTCATCCACCCTTTTTTAGGAGTAAAATGAAAATTAGGACGATACAATTGTTCCTCTACAGAAGTTGCTACTGGAAGAACCGTATTTTGGGTTAAAGGAGAATTGGATTTGCAACCCCCAATAGAAAGTAGTACTGCACTACAGAGCACTAATGGTAGAAGTTTCTTTGTTTTCATTTTTTTTGGTATTTTTTTTTGTTAGTTTTTCACCTAGTATTTCTAGAGAAATTCCTTTGGTTTCCGGCATCATAAAAATTACAAACAGTAATTGCAACACCATCATCAATGTAAAAATTAAGAATACGACTGCCGGTCCAATTTCCGTAAACAACATTGGTATTAAAGATGGAATAATCGCTGCCAAAACCCAATGCACTGAACTTCCAAAAGCTTGTCCTGAAGCACGAATATGATTTGGGAAAATTTCCGAGATGAATACCCAGATCACCGCCCCCTGACCAATGGCGTGAGAAGCAATAAATAAGAAAAGGAAAATGGGTACTGATAATCCTCCCCAACTGTAGTAAAAAGAAGCAGAGACCAACCCTAAAGAAATAATATATCCAATAGAACCAATGTACATTAGCAACTTTCTTCCTAATTTGTCAATTAATGCTACTCCGATTAAAGTAAATATAAGATTCGTAATCCCAATGCCAATACTGCTCAATAAAGCTGTGTTTTGTCCTAAGCCTGCTTCTTCAAAAATTCTGGGGGCATAATATAAAAAGGCATTGATTCCAGAAAATTGATTAAAAAAAGCAATGAAAAAAGCTAACATTAATGGGAAGCGGTATTTTTTCATAAAAATATTTTCGTGCTTTTTCGTACGATTTTCAATACTGTCATCTACCAGACTTTTTATATCTGCACTAGGATCGATTTTGAAAAGTATCAAACGGGCTTCATCAATACGATTTTTAGACAGCAGCCACCGTGGACTTTCTGGAATAATAAGTATAAAAAATAAATAAATAAATGAAGGAATGGCCTGAACTCCAATCATCCAGCGCCAAGCATTTTCTCCGATATCTTTCAAGAAATAATTGGAAATAAAGGCACATAAAATTCCTAACACTATATTAAACTGATACAACGATACCAATCGACCGCGCTTGTCCGCAGGAGCAATTTCCGAAACATAAGCAGGAGCTGCAATGGTTGAAGCACCTACTCCTAAACCTCCTATAAATCTGAAAGCAGCAAAAACGTAAGGATCATTTGCAAAAGCAGCACCTATAGCAGAAACCAAAAATAATATCCCGATCCAAAATAATGTCTTCTTACGACCAATTTTATTAGTTGGAATTCCTCCAAAAATAGCTCCTATTACGGTTCCCCAAAGCGCCATTGCCATAACAACAGATCCATGAAAAGCATCAGATGAATGCCAAAGAAGCTGTAATTGTTTATCAGCTCCAGAAATAACTACGGTATCAAAACCGAACAGGAAACCTGCTAATGCAGCAGTAACAGACCAAATCAATATTTTATTCATTGTAAATGTTTTAAAAACTTGTTGCTAAGATATTCGCAAAAAAAACAACTTATTTTTAATGATGTTACAATTTAATTCTACTATTATTGGTAGTATGATATTAAAACAGCAAAACATTTGTTATCAAGGTTTTACGTAAATTAAAATTCATTTACGAAAACGGTGTAGTTTTGATTTTGTTACAAAAGGTTCAAAATTGTAACCTCTTTTGTATCAATTTTGAACTAATACTAATTTGAAGATTTGTATTCCTTTGGTGAAATTCCAAATTTATTCTTAAAAGCTGTAGAAAAATAGTTGGGAGAAGAGAAGCCAAGAGAATATGCAATTTCAGAAATATTCATCTCATTTGACTTTAAAAGCTGAGCGGCCTTTTCTAATTTTACATTGTTAATATGATCGCTGATATTGATTCCGATAATTGCTTTTACTTTTCGATACAACTGAACTCTAGAAACCCCAAGCTTTACTGCTAAATCTTCAACAGAGAACTTTGGATTTTCAACGTTTTTCTTAATGGTGTCATTCATCTTGGTAATAAATGATTGTTCCTGATTTCCAAATTTTGATTCAGGCTCCACACGATAAATGTTATTAGTATAATAATACCGAAGTTTTTCTCTATTGAAAAGCAAACTCGAAATAGCTTGCTTTAAAATCGAAAGGCTAAAAGGTTTAGTAAGATATTGATCTACTCCAATCTGCAATGCTTTTAAAACAGATTCCTTATCGCTTTGCGCAGTTAAAATAATAATTGGAATATGCGAAGAACGTAAATCCTTTTTCAATTCTTTGCTAATTTCATAACCATCTTTTTCAACCAAATTAATGTCGCAAATAATGACATCGGGAACAATTTCTATGGTTTTCTCAACGGCATCACTTCCGTCAGAGGCATAAACTACATATTCGTTCGATAATTTAGCTTTTAAAAATGTAACCAAATCTACATTGTCTTCTATAATTAAAAGAGTGTGTTTTTCTGATTCTGCAAGTAGGTTTACTTCATTAAAACTAGATTCAATATCTAAATTATCTGTTATTAGACTTGAAGGTATGTTTAGATTTTCTGCATTATTAATAATTTCAGAAGGCTGCAAATGGTTGTTTCCTTTTAGTAAAGTAATAACAAATTCAATTCCTTGTTTGGATTTTAATTCTATTATTCCTTTGTGCAAAAGCACAAATTCTTTGGACAGGTAAAGCCCTATTCCAGAACTATTTTTATTGTTATTTGAAGCTCTGAAAAAAGGATTAAAAACGTTAAATAATTCATTTTCAGGTATTCCAATTCCAGAATCCTTAAAACAAATTTTAACCGTATTATCTTGATTTTCAATTACCAAAATATTTATTTTTCCGTTATCAGGTGTAAATTTAAAAGAGTTAGAAAGCAAATTGAAATACACTTTATCCATTAAACCTCTATCAATAAACAACTCCAAATTTTTGTTTTTACAAGTAAGCTGAAAGTCAATATTTCTGCGTGCAGCTTCCCCTTTAAAGTTGGTCATCACTTCGTTTGTAAAATCGAAGATTTTAGTATTTGAAGCTCTTAATGTAAATTTTTGCTCTTCAATTTTTCTAAAATCAAGTAACTGATTTATTAATCGCAACAATCTATCAGAATTTTTATAAATCAGTTTTACTTCGTCGATAAGTGCAGTTCCCTTAATTTTTTCGTTTTCAATCAACGATTCCACATAACTCATAATTAAAGTTATAGGTGTTTTAAATTCATGCGATAGTCCCGTAAAAAAATTCAATTTAGCTTCATTGCTTCTCTCTGCAATCGTAGCCATTTCTTGAATTTCACTATTCTGATCAATTACCGTTTGATTAATCCTTTCAAGTTGTTTTTTCTTTCTTGAAATAGAAATAGTGGAATAAATACTATAAATGGTCAAACTTAAAATAATGACTAAGAAAAAACTCAGCAAACGAACCAGATTATTCTGCGAAGCATATTCACTTTCTTGTACCTTTATTGCTCCTTGCTGCGACTCAATAATTGCTTGTTGCTGATCAACTTTATTCATTTGATTTTCAATAATTTCAGCATTATTCTGGTCAATAACAATTGTATTCAGTATATTATTTTTAGAGATTGGCTCTTTTTTATATATTTTTAGCGCTAATTTTAATGCTTCATTTCCTCCTGTTGGATATAAAATGGTACCATGTAAAACACCACTTTTAACTAACTCGATGCCACCATTAAAGGTATTGAGTCCATCAACACCAATAAATTTAATTTTGTTCTCTAATCCTACTGTTTTAGCAGTTTCCCAAGCACTTAAGGCCATACGATCGTTATGAGCAAAAATATATTCAATGTCTGGGTTTTGTAAAAGAATTGCTTTTAATGGTGCTTTAACCGATTCTTTTTCCCAATCACCATCAATAGTGTTTTCGATTTTGCAACGCTTGTTTTCATTGATTATTTGATCAAACCCAAGGCTACGTTCATACGCTGGCGATGAACCATTAGCTCCCGTAATTTCAATAATTTTACCAGAACCTGTACTGTGAGAAATAATATATCTGGCAGCAATCCTACCAATATCAATATTATCGGCTCCAAGATAAGCGGTGTAGTTTTCACTATCAATTTTTCTGTCTACCACAAGAACTGGAATTCCTGCTTTTATTGATTTTTCGACAATTGCTGTTAAGGGTTTAGATTGAATTGGAGATATAATTATAACATCTA
The DNA here is from genome assembly GCF_049896525.1 of Flavobacterium sp. DSR3-2. Classification (NCBI taxonomy): domain Bacteria; kingdom Pseudomonadati; phylum Bacteroidota; class Flavobacteriia; order Flavobacteriales; family Flavobacteriaceae; genus Flavobacterium; species Flavobacterium sp. DSR3-2. The sequence continues at coordinate 46,934 of NZ_JAFCUM010000018.1, read as the reverse complement.
CTTTATCGGCTATAAATCGTTCAATATCATTGATCTGCTTCGTTATATTATTATCGGCATCACTAATACTTAAATCTACTTCTGGTCGTAACGAAGCTTCAATTTTTATAGAGCTATTCATTTGTTTACGCCAATCATCTGTAGTCATGGCTTGAGAAAATCCAACTCTTATTTTGTATCCTTTCTTTTGTTCACAAGAAACTAAGCTTATTGATACTAAAAAAAGCATCAAAATAATTTTTATAAATTGAGACATGAAATTATAAGTTTATGTAAATAAAAAAGATTTCTGAAAATACCTTCTTAAACCAACAACTTGCCAAAATACCTAGGAAGAATTATTTTGCAATGACAAGCATGAATGAGATATATGAATAAAAAAGTAAAATTAAACTTTTATTTTACGTAGACAAATTAGCAACGACATATATCCAAATAAAATGATTAACCTTGGACATACTAAGTTAAAGTGAATATGGGGTTAAGAATAAACTTAATGTTATCGATTAGTTTGATTAAACAAATTATAACATACTCAAAAGCTTCAAATCTTCTAAAAAATGGTTCGAAAATTGTCCCGACAGGGTCAATATTAGAATAAAGTAAATTAGAGACCATGATTGGATTTGAACCAAATTAATTTGATTTACAACTTCCTCAATTTCTTCAAATCCTGCATAAAATGGTTCGTAAACAGTCCCGTATGGACCACAAAAAACTTCATTAGAAATAATGGAGTTTTTTTATGTCTAATATTGTCCCATCCTAAAATAGGACTAAGTTTAAAAGTTGCGGGTTGTACAAAAAGATTAGATAACCTCAACAAGAAAAAAATAGCGACATACAAAAAACTCCATTAGAAATAATGGAGTTTTTTTATATTTTTTTTTAAATTACCAACCCTGCGTCAATCCGTTTTTAACGACTTCTTCGTATTTTTCTTTATCAAAACTGTATAAATTTGGCGCTTTATGAGCTACATTACTTTTCTTCTCATCCAGCTTTGTTAAAATCCCGATTGCCGTTATCTTACGTAGAAAATTTCTACGGTCGAGTTTTCTACCTAAGATAGTTTCATATAATTTTTGTAATTCCGGAATCGTAAATTTTTCGGGTAATAAATTATATCCTACCGGCATTAAATTTAATTCCATACGAAGGGTTTTCAATGCTGTATCCAGAATTTGTCTGTGATCTAAAATCAATTCTGGCACCGCATTATGATCAATCCACTCTACAATTTCGTTGTTATCTAAAGGCTGCGGAATTGTTTGCAAAAAATCGACTAAGGCATAATAACCAACCGTTACAAAACGGCTAGCATACCATTTCCCTTCGTCTAAAGGTATTCCGTAAAATTCCAGTACTGAATTACTGGTAACAATATTGGTCCGTCTGGCTGCGCCAAATGTCGAAAACTGCCTCAGAAAAATTCCTTTCAATCCAGTTCTACAATTTAAAACAGTTACTGCAGCCTGATCAATATCTTCATTTATAGGCACAAACCCCCCGGGCAAAGCCCATTTATCACTATACTTTGTTTTTATTAACAACACTTTGAGCTGATTGTCATGAAATCCAAAAATCACACAATCTATCGACAAACCCGGTTGGTATAATTCCTTATTATCTAAAATATTTTTTAACATCTGCTTATTTTCTAGTCATTAAAATATAATTTTTAGTCTCACGATTTAATTCACTTTTCTTAAGAAAGTTAAGGAACATTTGATTTTAAAAACGCATCATTCATTATTTTTACCTTAAGATAAAAATATTGGACAAAGAAACAAATCCATTCGATTAAAAAACATATTTATAGTGAATTACAGCTAAAAAAATCATTTAATTAATTATTGGACTAGGACTGGAATCACATTCGTATACCCACGCATGAATTATTAAGTAATTTAGGATTGTTTTTCAACAACATTATCAGTTGCCGCTTCCTAGAATACTGTTACGGCATAAAAAATGGATAAACCTTTCGGAATTGAATTTAAAGTGAATAATTTTCAACTAGTTACGTATTCAGATTAGGCATGAAGTACGCCCTAATTGGAGGAAGAAACTGGCAATATTTTTCTGAAGTTCTAGTTTTGCGAGAAGAAATTGCTAATGGTTTTATTTATGGAGTTCAACGTTTTATAAGTGCCACAAAAAAACTAGAAATGGAATATGGGAAAAAAGCAACTTACTTTTTTCAAGCTATATTAGCCTATGGGCCAAGAAATAAATTCTTTTTTTATCAGGAGGGAAATTTGCAGACGCAGTTCTTGATGGTCTTTTGACGGCTATAAGCCAAAATTAAAATTATTATAAAATGTTGTTGTAAAAGTATTTAAAACTCAATCGACAGGACTTATAGGTAAATTGTCGATTGAGGTTTTTTATTTTTCTAATTCAAAAGTGTTTTTTAAACGAATATCTGTCGAAGATGAGCCAATCATTAAATCAAAATCTCCTGGTTCAGTAATCCACTGTAAAGCTGCATTGTAAAAAGATAATTTTTCCTTGTCTATGATAAATTCCAACACTTTAGTTTCACCCGGATTAAGTTGTATCTTTTGAAAATCTTTCAACTCAATAATTGGCCGAACTACAGATCCTACTTTGTCTCTTAGATATAGCTGTACCACCTCTTCTCCAGCCACATTTCCTGTATTTTTTACATGTAATGAAACCGTGATTTTTTCCGTAATTTTTATCTTATTTTTAGATAGTTTTAAATCTGAATATACAAAAGTAGTATAACTTAATCCATAGCCAAAAGGAAATTTAGGGCTGTTGTTTAAATCCGTATAGGCCGAAACATAATTAAAAGCGGTGTCATTTGGAGCGGGTCTTCCTGTATTAAAGTGATTGTAATAAATAGGAATTTGTCCTTCTGCTCTTGGAAAAGTCATTGGCAATTTTCCCGATGGATTGTAATCGCCAAACAAAACATCCGCGATAGCATTTCCTGCTTCACTACCCAACCACCAAGTATAAAGGATTGCGGGAACATTATCAGCCGTCCAATTAAAAACGAGCGGTCTTCCTGCGTTAATTAAAACCACAACCGGCTTCCCAGTCGCTTGTATTGCTTTTACCAATTCTTCCTGAACGCCTGGCAAATGAATATTACTACGACTTTTAGCTTCACCACTCATATCCGCTCTTTCACCAATACTCAAAATTACGATATCCGCTTGATTGGCAATGGCTATTGCTTCTGCAAAACCATCTTTGTTATCCCCATCGATCTCACACCCTTTGGCGTAAAGCAATTTACTGGAGCTGCCTACCTTATTTTGCAGTCCTTCCCATTGTGAAACAACTTGTGTATTATAATCCAACTCTGGTAATTCTACCGCCCAAAAACCCATATTTTGTTTGTGTTCTTTTACCAAAGGGCCAATAAAAGCAATTGTTTTCGTGTCTTTGGAAAGGGGTAAAATATTTTTCTCACTCCCTGGCGGGTTAGCGTTTTTTAATAATACGATGCTTTTTGCTGCAACGATCCTTGCTGCTTTTCTGTGCTCCGGATTATTCATTGCGGCTTGTTCTCTATCAAGATTGGAGTATTTATACGGATTGTCAAAAAGTCCTAATTCAAATTTCTTACGTAAAATTCTTTTTACAGCGTCATCAATCAAGGCAATTGGCACTTTATTTTCTTGAACCAATTCCGCCAAATGGTAGCGATAAGCATTGCTTTCCATATCCATATCACTTCCTGCTACAATAGCTTGTAATGCTGCTTCTTTGGTATCTTTTGAGTATCCATGATTGACCATTTCCCCGATCGAACCCCAATCAGAAACTACAAAACCTTGAAAGTTCCATTTGTCTTTTAGAATATCTCGTTGTAAATATTTATTTCCGGTTGCAGGAATTCCGTTAAGGTCATTAAATGAATTCATAAAAGTGGCCGCACCAGCATCCAAAGCAGATTTGAAAGGCGGCAAATACGTTTCCCAAAGCATTCTTTCGCTCATATCAACTGAGTTGTAATCTCTCCCGCCAATTGCAGCGCCGTAAGCCGCAAAATGTTTCACGCAAGCCATTACCGAATTGACATTGCCTAATTTTTCTTGAAAACCTTTCACTCTGGCATAAGCAATTTTCGAACCTAAATAGGTGTCTTCTCCCGCGCCCTCCATTACGCGTCCCCAACGCGGATCTCGAGCAATATCAACCATGGGTGCAAATGTCCAATGAATTCCACTTGCCGATGCTTCGACAGCGGCAATTCTTGCCGAAAGTTCCATCGCGACTAAATCCCAACTTGCTGCTTCCGCCAAAGGAATTGGAAAAGTAGTTTTGTACCCATGAATAACATCCTGACCAAACAACAAAGGAATTTTCAATCTCGACTGCATCGCTAATTCCTGATATTGGCGGGTATATTTAGTACCAATAACATTCAACATCGAGCCTATTAAACCTTTTTTGATTTCGGTTTCCTTATTTGGATTTATCGTTATGGGTCCTGTCGCTTGATTATTTCCCGTGTATTGATTGAGTTGCCCAATTTTCTCTTCAAGTGTCATTTGCTTCAGCAACGCATTAACTTTTTGGTCTATTGTTTTTTGTTGTGACAACGCAATAAAGCAGGTCAATAAAAGAGTTATAGTTCCTATTTTTTTCATTTCTAAATACTATTATTTTTATAATCAAATTCATTTATCTCATAATCCAAAGAATAGGAAATAACCTTTCATTTTTTTAACTCGACTGGAATTTTGAATTCTAAAAAGTTCAAATTGAAATTTCCTTTTTCAAAATGCACTTTGACTTTATTCATTCCTTGTTTTAAAACAACATTTTTTAATGTTACGGTTTTCCAATTATTTATTTCACCTGAAGATGGAATTGTTATTGTTTCAGAAATTCTACCATTTTCATCTTCCAAATAAAGTTTTCCACCAGCGACAGCACTTGCATACCGAATAGCAACATCAAAGGTAGTTTTGGCGTTCACCTCAACGGTGTATTGCAGCCATTCGCCATCTTCAATAAACGCAACATGAAATCCATTTGTCATTGCATCGTTACAAGATTGAATATCAACCCCATCATTTCGCATCATTCCGCCTTTGTTCCATTTGGTAAATTTAGTACCATCATAATTAGCTACATCTTTATCCAAATACGCGTAACCGTTTTGTCCTAAATCATATTCTGTTGCGAATATTCGACCCGGCAACGAATGATTTTTATAATTCTTTGTTTCAGTTGTTTGAACTTGTCTGAACATTGCATCAATCACATCATGCCTAATGGTCAGTTTTTTCATTTTGAAGTTTTCAGCAATTTGCAGTAAGGCGTTTTTAGCAAAATCCACTGTTGGCTTTTTTCCTCCGTTTTGCCAATATTCCAGCAATTGATCGTATTCCTGAGTTTTTGTTACTGACGTAACTCCAGCTAAGCTTTCAATTTTTTTCATTGGCCAAAAAGCCCAACCAATGTTATTAGACTCCATTAAAGAGATGGCTTCCTTGAACCAAACATTTGAGTTTTCACCACTTTCTCCCAACCAAATTGGCACATTGTATTGGGTTCTGTAGTCCAACATTTTTTGTATCGACGCGGTGTCATTTTGATTCCAATATTTGTGAAAACTCACCGCCATATTTTCATCCCAAAGCGGAAACATACCATTGTAATTATTTCCCCAGCAATTTCCTTCAATGAAAATTAAATGATTTGTATCAATAGCTCGAATCGCATTTGTAACTCTAACTTGTAACGCTTTTAAAGGCGCATTCGACATTTCATCACAACCATTTTGATTCGTTCCCGTAAAATTCCAATTGGGCTCGTTGATAATATCATAAGCTCCAATCCAAGGATTGTTTTTGTAACGCACCGCTAACTTTTCCCAAAGTGCCACCATTTTATCCTGATTTGCTGTACTTTCCCAAAGTGATGGTTTTTCGGGGTCATGATCTGAGATATTGGCATCTTTTCCCTGACCGCCGGGAGCTGCATGCAAATCTAAAATCAAATAAATTTTATTGGCAGCACACCATTTCAATAAATCATCGGTCATTTTAAAACCTTCCTCCAGCCAAGTATTTTGACCTGAAACCGCTTCTTGTTCAAGAGGCAACGTATATAAATTATAATGCATCGGCAAGCGAACGGAATTAAATCCCCAAGCCGCCAATGAATCGATGTCACTCTTCGTTATTCCATTTGCTTTGTAAGCATCATAAAATTCTTCGGTATTTTTGGCACCAATTAAATCCGTTATTTTTTGCTTAATCATATGTTGAGGACCAGCAAACGAACCGGTTTGAAGCATATATCCTTCCTGGACCATCCATCCACCCAATCCTAAACCTCGCAAGATCACTTTTTGGTCATTCCCATCGACAATTTCTTGTCCTTTTCTATGCAAAAAACCTTGTCCAAACGAGGCAAATGAAAAAGAAATAAAGGCTATTAAAACTATTTTTTTCATAAAGTTGGTTTTAAAATTAATACACTAATGTTTGAATCCCGTGAGCCGGAATTTCAACAACCGTTTTCTCGGTAGCGATAATTAAATTATATGTGACTTTTTTATCGCTTTGATTCATTACCACTGTAACCATTTTTCCGTCTTTATTCAGGAATGACGTACTTATCAAACTGCTTCGGCTTACTGCTGTACTGATTCTTTTAGCATCTGGTCGAATAAATTTTGAGAAATGCCCAATGTAATAATACGACGGCGTATAGATTAATTCTCCCGAATTTGTATCGGCATGAATAGGTGCAAAACAAAAATTTCCTACGTGATTGGGTCCGCCATTTTGGTCCAAAAGAATGTTCCAATCCGTCCAACCCACAGTTCCATTATTAAAATCGTTTATCATAGAAGTGCCGTATCGTTCTCCGTTTGCCCATAATTGGTATTTCTTAGCATCAAATCTTTCGACGCAACCTTCGGTAAATAGTAAATTTTTCGAGGGATAGGCTTCGTGTACTTTTCGAACATTATCAAACATTGGGGCTCCTCCTGCCCAAGTTTCATACCAATGAAATCCCATTCCCCATGCATATTTTGAAGCTTCCGGGTCAGAGAAAATAACATTGGCTCTCTGATTCATCAAATCACGGTTGTGATCCCAAACCACTATTTTTTTATCTCCTAAACCTTCTTTTTTCATTGTTGGCCCCAGAAAATTTTTCAAAAAATCTCTTTCAGCTTCCGCAGAGTACACGCAGGATTCCCAAGTTTGTGTTGCCATTGGTTCGTTTTGAACGGTCAATCCCCAAATTGGCATTCCTTCCTTCTCATAAGCTTTGATAAATTTTGTGTAATAATTTGCCCAAGATTGGTAATATTCCGGAAGTAAGGTTCCTCCTTTTAGCATGCTACCATTGCTTTTCATAAAAGCGGGGGGACTCCATGGCGAAACATAAAGCAATAATTTTCCGCCAGCCGTTTTTATGGCTTCTTTCAGCATTGGAATACGATATTGTCTGTCATGATCAATATTGAACGTTTTTAAATCCTTGTCTCCGTCCTTGATATAGGTATAACTTCCGCTCGAGAAATCAGAACTGTGAATGGTGGTTCTTAATAAGGAATACCCAATTCCTTTTTCTTTATCATAGTAAGCGTTTAAAAATTCTTGTTGTTTCTCTTTACTTAATTTTGCAAAAACCTCAGCGCTGGCATCGGTGATTGCTCCGCCAATTCCCATAAATTTTTGAAACATTTTTGTTGGCTCAACAAAAACAGAAATCTCTGTTTCCAAAGGTTGTTTTGAAGTACCAAAGCTCAATTTATCAGTTTCTGTTAATCGTAAATCTGTATTTTCAGCTGTCGTATAAACGGTAATCGTTTTGTCTTTGGTAGAAAAATATTTAAGTTTAGCTTGGTTCTTTTGCTGCGAAAAAGCTAAAAAAGACGTTGCCAAAAGTAGTACTGCGGTTATTTTTTTCATGATATTCATTGTTATGCGATTGCTATTTTACCAGATATACGTTGCAACTGATCCTGCTTCCAGTGAAGTTGTAATCCAATTTCCATTGTATTTAATATTAAAAATTTCAGAAGTGCTTCCATCATTCTCAACGATTAGAACTTTTTTGCCATCAGGCGTTTTAAATGCCACATTATTCAAATTTCCACTAAAGTTACTCAAAATTCGCACTGAACCAGCAGGAACAAATTTGGAAGCATGAGCAATTATATAATAGGCTACATTTCTTGTAAAACTATCACTGCTGTTGATCGTCAATGCACCTTTACAAGTAGTGCAACCACCGAGAGTATTTGGTCCAAAAGAAGCATTATTTGCTAAGTTCCATTCCAAGGCTGTTTTACTCCAATTTCGCATGGAACCAATAATTACATTTTTTACATGCCATTTTAAATCCCCTTCAAAACTGCCTGTCGAAGACGTGTATTGCTCCGTAAAATAGATGTTTTTATTAGGGAAAGCATCATGAACTGCAGATAAAGCACTTATATCTCCTTCATACAAATGAAATGCTGAGCCGTCAATATAACGATTCGCTCCCGGATCATTCAGTACCGCAATAGGATATTCCGGTTTGTTGCAATTATGGTCATATGCTACAATTTTAGTGGACAAATTTGCAGTCTTGAAAGCGGGACCTAAATGATTTTTTATAAAATCAGCCTGATGCAACGCAATCATCAACATACTAGGATTATTGCCTGGATGCAACGGTTCGTTTTGTGGCGTAACGGCATCAATGGTAATTCCTTCGGCTTTCATTGTTTGAATATATTTCACGAAATATCTTGCATAAACGGCGTAAAATTCCGGTTTTAAGCTTCCGCCTACAAATCCATTATTATCTTTCATCCACACTGGTGGCGACCATGGAGCTGCCATGATTTTAATATTAGGATTTATTGCTACGATTTCTTTTAGCATTGGAATTAAATCCGTTTTATCTGGTGCCAAACTAAATTTATCCAAATTTACATCCGTTTGTCCGCTTGGCAAATCATCATAGGTAAATGGCGCGGCATTTAAATCTGAGGCGCCAATACTAACTCTCAAATAGCTAATTGCAATTGAATTATCATTATTCCCAAACAATTCTTTCAACAATTCTTGTCTCTTTTGCGCGTTTAATTGATTAATAACCTGTGCGCTGCCTCCCGTTAAAGTATATCCAAAACCATCGATTGTTTGAAACGTTTTAGTATCGTCGACTTCAATATTTGCATAATTATTATAAGCTGTGCCAAATGCTAAAATTGAGGTTTGCTTTTGAAGTGCCACACTTTGATTTCCTTTGGTCAACCAAAAATCCATTTGATTTGTTACTGCCACTGGCGGAGTTGGAGTTGGAGTTGGCGCTGGATCAACAGGCTCTCCTGATGGAGAACATTTTGACATAAGCAACGTTAAGGTTAATACAGCTAAAAATTTCATACAATTTTTTATAGTGTTCATAATTTATTTAAAGTTTATTTCGACATAAACCAGTAAATGATCTGATAAATATTCCGAATCTTTTGCATCTCATAAAACCACATTTTTGTCGACATTCAAAATAATATTCTTCGAAAGAAAAAAAATCTATCGATTTATTTACGGATTCGCTGTGCTTAAAACTCGTGACTTTTCCACAGAACCCGAAAAGTTGTACTTGTGTAGCATCGCGGCATTCATCCATTTTTTTTTAACCTTTATTATGCTGTTTACTGTAGAATATTTGTTTATAACGCCATCAAAATAAAAGGGTGATTTTTTGGCGTTGAGTTTTTTAATTTTCGTCTGAATAATTCAAATTTCTTATGCAAACAAACCACCGAAACACTTATTTTTATACCTGATTTATTTATACAGTTTTGCTGAATTTATAGTTGATATTGCGTATAAAACTTCACTTGAGCTTCTGTCCAACTTACAAGCAGAAGCTCTTAATGAAGTCCTAACTAAACAAAAATATAATTAATTATAAACCCTAATGTAATCTACCTCAAAAGTGGAAGCCACAAAATTAGGATCTATTGCTCCGCCAAAATTTCCTCCCATTGCACAATTTATGATTAAGAAAAAATTTTGATTAAAAGGAAAACTAGCCGAATTTACAAATGTATAAAACAGTTGACTATCAACGTAAAACTTGATTGATGTTGCTGACCATTCTGTAGAATAAACGTGAAATTCAGTGGCAGCATTTGAAATTAGAACCTTTCCTGAATCGAGTGAATTTCCCGAACGTCCGGGAGAATGTAAGGTTCCATGAATCCTATTCAGATCGTTGCCAACGTGTTCCATCATGTCAATTTCTCCACAAGCCGGCCAACCCGCAGTACTTATATTACTTCCCAACATCCATAAAGCAGACCAAGTTCCCGCACCCAAAGCCAGTTTTGCTCTAATTTCTACTCTTCCGTATTTGAACGAAAATTTATCTTTTGTAAGGATTCGAGCCGAAGTATAATTGCTTCCACTGAAACTTTCTTTAAGCGTTTTAATTTTTAACAAACCATCTTGAACAATTATGTTTTCGGGTCGGTTAGTGTAATATTGGGATTCATTATTCCCCCAACCACCTGCGCCTAAATCATAACCCCATTTTGAACTATCGGGTGACCCATTGGTATTAAACTCATCTGACCACACCAAAACAGAACCTACGAAAACCGTTACTGAAACAGTCGAAGAAACAAATTGCACTGAATTATAGGCTGACACATATATAACATAAGTATTTGTACCGGCTGTTGTATAGTTATAAGTAAAACTTCCGTTTGTTAATTCTTTGGTTTCTCCGTTACCAAGTAAAATTTTATAGGAAGAGGCGTTAGTTGCACTTATGTTGAAATTAACTGTTCCGCTACCATCGCCGTTTGGATTTTGTGCTGATGCACCAGCTACTGTTGCTGACACCATGAGATTTGAAGGCGCAGTCACGGTTCCGTCTTCCGAATTGTTGCTTCCACTGCAGGAAAACAATAGGAAAAAATTAGTTAAAGCCAATAAAAACAAACAATTCTTATTTTTTGAAAATTGAAGTGCCATAGTATTTCCCATCCTTTAAAAAGTTTTTACGATTAATCCGTACAATAAAGCTCAAACTTTTTACAGATCTGAGCTTACATTTTATTATTTACTAAAGGGCCGGTTTTAATTTTAGATACCAAGCATTTCCAGTTTCGGTTCCTTGTACACGAAGAAACAAATAGGTTGGTGTTACAACCAAAATTTCATATTCCTTTTGAACTGCACCATATCCTATGAAAGTACTTACGCCAGACAATAAAATACTGGTTTGAGTAGAAGTAGAATTATCTTTATTAGTTGGTACTATTGGCGCTCCCGATGATGCTGGGATGAAACTAAAAACAGAAGTTCCACCACCATAACTATAACATCCTTCATCTCCTGAACCGGGAATACCCGGAAGTGTTGTCAATGAACCTGTTTTTGTGAACGCACCGTCCGGAGTAGAAACTTTCAGTGAGAACGTTCCTGAAACGGCAACTTTGGCAAAAGTAAAAGTAGCGGTGTAAAAACAATTTGCTGAAGCTACTTTTTCATTAACACCACCGGCCCACCATTCTGGTCTGATAGAAGCAACGTTCCAAGGACCAACACCAATATGTCCTGCTACACTTTTATCTACTACCCATGTTTTTGAAGCATTATTCGTTAAAGCAGTAACAATCTCTGGATTAGCAGTAAAATCACTTCTTACCGTTATATCTTTAGTAAGATTAGTCGAAGTTCCTCCTTTACCATAAGCAATAACTGTGATTCTATACGTATTTATCCCAACAGACGTATATTTTTTAGTAGTCTTACCCGTTGGTAAATAAACTAAATCCATTGGAGTACTGGCATCATAATCAATTTTATACGAAAGAGCATTGTCTCCAGTTACAGAAATTTTTACGTTTCCTGAACCATCACCATTTGGATGCGCTGCATCTACGCCGACAACCTCAGTATTGATTACAACATTTGCAGGTGCCGATAAATCGCCCAAAGTATATTCTTCTTCGTTGCAGCTACTAAATGTTAGTGCTATTATGAAAAGCCCTAAAATGTATTTGATATTTGTTTTCATATTTTTTTTAATTAGTTAATCTAATATTGTCTATATAAATTACTTCTCCTGATCCTTTCGCTGAATCATCGTATCTAAATACAAGTTGAGTAAATTTGGCATTAGCCGGAATTGCCGCAATAGCACTGAAATCAAAGACTAATTCTTCCCAAGAATTGGCTAAAGTATTCGCTACTTTTAAAACAGCAACACCATTTGCAGGCGTTCCACCTACGGCCCATTCTAATTCTACATTTAGACTTTTGCCAACTTCGGTTGCATACAGCAATAATTTGATTTTCTTTCCCGTTGCAAAATCTATTGGAGTATCCAATGGAGAATAAGTTCCGCTCCAAGTTTCTGCCCCTGAAGACTTAGTATATTTCCAAACCTTGGCGCTAGTGTTTAACCCTATTGGAAAAGGATTGGCTAGTACGGCTGTTGAAATCCCTCCAAAAGTTCCACCCACTCCATAATTTTGAGTCGCTAATTCATAGGTGATTGGTAACCCATACGCATTGTATATAATTGTTGATGTCGTTTTTTCTGTTTTGGCGGCACCACCGCTTAACGCAACAACTTTTACACCATAAGTTCCGGCAACTGCATAATCATGAGAAACTTCTCCGTCATTAGATAATGGCGTTCCAACTTCATTAATAACATCCCCAAAATAAACTAAGTATGATTTTGCATAATCTGCTTTGGCTTTTACTTTTAAATTGTGAATGCTTTTATTTAAAGTAACAGTTACGTTTTCAGGTGCTCTATAGACAACATCTAATGGAAATGTTTGCTCAGTTGTGGCTCCAGAAATTGATTTGGCACTAATTTTTACAGTATACTTCCCTTCCGGATAAATATGGGTTGCACTAGCTCCAGGTACTACCGTCACTGGCGATACCGTTCCTTGACCATAGTCTACTTTGAACGAAACAGCACCATCTGCGGTAGGTGTGATTATTACTTTTCCTGAATTATCAGTGCTGATATCAAATATTTTATTAAGATTAGCAGATGATTCTGTGCCTAAAAGAGCCGTATCATTGTTAATTCCCTCTACGGTACAACTTACAGCTACAACCAGCATTAGTATAAAGCTGAAAATTAATTTTATCTTTTTCATAATTTTGTCTTTTATTAATTGTAGCCTGGGTTTTGTTTCAATTTTGTTCCTTGCAGTTCTCTGAGTGGTATAGGGAAAATTTCATCTTTACCGGCAACAAAACCTCTGTTTGATAATTTAGAAGTTGCATCGCCCCATCGAACAAGATCAAAAAATCGGTGTCCTTCCCCTGCAAGTTCCATTCTTCTTTCATTTTTAATGGCCAAAAGTGTAACGGGAACAGAAGGCAAACCAACTCTTGATCTAACTGCATCTAGCAAAGCTTGTGCTCTTGCTCCTGAACCTAATGCTTCGGCTTCCATTAAATAAGTATCCGCTAATCTGATGACATAAGAATTTTGTTTATAATTCAATTCTGCAGCTCCACCACCCGTTCTTACATCTTCTTTGCGTGGAAGAAATTTGTTTAAAAAATATCCTGTATCTTGATATCCTCCAATATAATCCGCTTTACCAGCAGCTTTTAAAGCTTTCAAATCTAATATTGTAGCACCAAATCTAGGATCCAACTTAATGGCATCATATAAATCTTGTGTAACAACATTAAAACTCCATCCCGAAGGTAAATCCGGCGCTGTAGAACCTGAAGGTCTTGAATAACTTCTAGGACCGACCATAACATTCAACGAATTTCCCTCGTCTCGACCAGAACCCCAGAATCCCCAGTCAGAATTACCGGCACTGGTATGAGAAACCTCAATCAGTGACTCTTTGTTGAACTTATTAGAAACTATCCATAAATCATTAAAATTGGTCAACAATTTATTCCCATATTGATTGGTTCCGCCTGGTGTACCATTTAATAAGGCTAGAATAGCTGCTGCTTCCGTTTTTTTACCCTCTTGTAAATACACTTTTCCAAGCAAAGCTTGCGCAGCACCTTTTGTAAAACGTCCAGATTCTGTATCAGCGGGAACCGTTGAAGGTAAAGTGGCGATTGCATCAATTAAATCTTTTTCTATTTGAGCATAGACCGCATCGGGTGTTGCTTGCTCAACATCATACATATTAGTTGCTGTCAAAGGATCTAATAATAATGGAACATTCTTGAATATTCTAACCAAGTTGAAATAATACATCGCCCTCAAAGCTTTGGATTCTCCGGCAAATCGAGCTTTCACATCATCGGGCATAGCAACACCCGGTAATTTCAATAATAACGTGTTGGCCCTGAAAATTCCTTGGTAATGATCATTCCAAAAACTTTCAGGAACAGTTGTACTTGTTAGGGTATGTGTAGAAAAACCTTGAATACCTGCTCCATCCGTAGCGCCACCACCACCTGCAAAATGATCATCTGAACCAGCATTCATCATACCTACCATGTTTTCGAAACCACTTGTGTTTTTTCTAATTGGGTCATAAACGCCCACCAAAGCGGCGGTAGCTTGGCCTTGATTTGCATAATAATTATCCGAAAGAAATGACCCCTTTGGAGTTACCTCTACAAATTCTTCAGAACAGGAACCGAATGAAATTACAGCTGCTGCAATAAGTAAATATTTAAATTGTATCGTTTTCATAATTCTTGATTGTATTAAAATTGTAAATTAGCTCCAAGCATAAATGTTCTTGCTTGTGGATAAATCCCTTTGTCTATCCCGAATACACCGCCACCAATTTCCGGATCGTAACCCGTGTATTTTGTTATAGTCAATAAGTTCTCGGCAGTTATATAAAAGCGTACTTTACTGGCTCCAATTTTACTCACCACATTACTAGGCAATGAATATCCAAGTTGTACTAATTTCAACCTAAGATAATTACCGTCCTCTAAATAAAAATTCGACATTTTTCCAAAATTACCATTGGTATCATCATTAGTTAATCTAGGATAATCATTTGAAGTTCCTTCACCGGTCCACCTGCTTAAAGCTATCGTTTGATAGTTTGCATTTCCGACATCCAATCTACGCAAACCTTGGAAAATTTTATTTCCTGCTGCACCCTGAGCAAATGCCATCAAATCAAAGTTTTTATAATCCAAATTCAACGTCAGTCCAAAAGTGTATTTTGGAATATTACTCCCTAAAAATTGCTTGTCATTATCTCCTATTGAACCATTACCATCTGTATCAACCCAACGGAAATCGCCTGGACGTGCATTTGGCTGAATTAAACCATCTGATGAATTCTTATATGCATCAATTTCTGCTTGATTTTGAAAAATACCGGCTGTCCTAAATCCGTAAAATGAATTGTACGACTGCCCTACTTGCGTTCTTGTTACGGCTCCCATTGCTTGAAAAGAAGCATCACCCACTAAATAATTAGAATCTGAAGCCACATACGTAACTTTATTTTCTAAGTATGCTACATTCCCATTGGCAGAGAAATTAAAATCGCCAAAAGCCTTTTTATACCCTAATTCCACCTCGATTCCTTTATTGTCCATGTCAGCAACATTCCCAATTGGGTTAGAAGTAACACCAACATAACCAGGTATGTTTATAGGTCGTAAAATCCCTTTAGTCGATTTTTTGTATAAGTCTACTGTAAGGCTTATGTCATTAAAAAATTTCGATTCAAAACCTATATTGGTCTGCGAAGTTTCCTCCCATCTCAAATCTGGATTATCAAGTGTAAGGTTAGCATAACCCGTGGTAATCGCTCCAGAATTACCAAATGAATAATTATAACCGCCTTCAACAAGCGAAAGGTATCTAAAATCTGGTATGGCATCATTACCAACAACTCCATATCCACCCCTAATTTTAAAAGTATTAAGCACTTTATTTTCTTTCCAAAAATCTTCTTTGGTTAACACCCACCCTAAATTAAACGATGGGAATACACCAAATTTGTTGTTTCCACCAAAACGACTGGAACCGTCACGACGAATAATCCCTGTAAATAAATATTTTTCTTTATAATCATAATTGATACGTGAAAATAATGAATTTAATTTATGATGAATAGACTCGTACGAATAACTGCTTCTGTCAGATTGTGGTATATCAAAATTGAAAGAAGCATCTTTATAATTAGTTACTGGTAATCCAAACAATGTAGCACCTAAACCTCCACCAATATTTTCAACATAAGATCCTTGACCTAATAATACTGTTACATTATGATCCCCAAATTGATTGGTGTATGTCAATATGTTTTCAACATTCCATGCAAAATTTTTGTTTTCATATTTACTGTAGTTATTTTTAAGCACATTAGAAGTAGCACTTAAATAGAAAACAGGCGTAAATCCTTGTCCTCCCCACGAAGATAATTTGGCCCCAAAAGTTGATCTTACTTTAATATGACTTGTTACAGCGGCTTCGATATAAGCGTTACCCACAATATCATCTGAAGTTCCATAATTTCCTAATCTAGTTTTAGCATAAGCCAAAGGATTAGTCATTTCTTGACCCACCAGGCTTGAGATTCCATAAGGATTTCCATTTGCGTCACGAATTACAGGATTCGTAGCGTAGGGCGCAGCATTCGCTTTTACTGGATCCGTTTCTATCAAAGGAGTAGTTGGATCTAAGTTGATTGCTGAACTTAACGGTCCACCAAACTCACTGTTTGTATTTCCAATTCCCATTGTTTTTTGTCTCGAAAAACCTAATGTTTGACCAAAAGTAAATATTTTAGATATTTTATGTGTCGAGTTTAAACGGAAATTCTTTTTGCTGTAATTTGATATTTCTGTTGCAACAATTCCTTCTTGTTCTTGAAGTCCAAAAGAAGCATAAAAATTAGAAACATCAGATCCCCCACTGATGCTTAATTCATGAGAATAACGAAAGGCACTGGTGTTAAAAATTGCTTTTTGCCAATCTGTACCAACACCTAACGCGGATAAATTAGGAAAGATAGCAGGACCGCCAGCAGCGACTGATTTCTCATTTAACAACGCACCATATTGCGTGGCATTTAGTAAATTTAACGTTTTTTCTGGTGCAGAAAAACCTGAAAATCCATTGTAATTAACAGAAATTTTTCCTGATTTTCCTTTTTTGGTTGTCACCAAAATTACTCCTGTCGCAGCACGCGTACCGTAAATTGCAGCAGAAGCAGCATCTTTCAATACTTCAATTGATTCAATATCAGATTGATTTAGGAATCCAATTCCGCCACCATCAACAACAACGCCGTCAACAACCCAAAGAGGATTATTACCGCCATCGCCAAAAGTGGTTACACCTCTAACACGTATTGTAGATGCAGAACCTGGCTGACCTGAGCTGGCAGCAATAGTAACCCCAGAAACTCTTCCTTGTAATGCTTGCTCAATTCGTCCGTTTGGAACTTTCTCAAGATCTTTTGCTTTCACGCTAGATATTGCTCCTGTTACAACACTTTTCTTTTGAGTTCCATAACCAACAACTACTACTTCTTGTAAACTTTCTGTTGAAGGTTTTAGTGTTACATCAATTTTAGTCCTTCCGTTGATTAGCTCTTTTACTGTAGTATATCCTACATAGCTAAATTCTAAAGTACCTTTTGCATCGACAATAATTTGATAATTTCCATCAAAATCGGTTGCTACAGCTTTCGAAGTTCCTTTAATTAAAATAGAGACTCCTGGGATTGGAAGCCCGTTTTCATCGTATACTTTTCCGTTTACAGTAACATCTTGTGCTTGCGCGTAAACTGAGAATAGAATAGATAAAAGACAAAAAACAAACAGTTTTGTAATTTTCATATTTCTAAAAATTTTGGTTAATTGATTAGTAATTTGAAACAATAGTAGCAATATTTTTTCTATATTCATTTTAATTATTTACTACAAAAACACATCAAACTCTTTTTTATTACTTAACAAAAACACATCAAATAAATTATATATTATTGTATATTAATAGTTTATATATTTTTTATCATTGTTATTTAAATGTTAATTTAAATTAAAACCACTACATTTATAAAATAAATAAATCTTGTACTTTATTTATAGAATTCATTAGAATACAGCCCAATCTCTATGTATTTATAAATACTATTCATCTTCTTTTTAAAAGATTATTAACGCAACATATTTAGACTTCAATAATGAAATTTTCTAAACTTCAAATCCTAATTTTTCTGATTCTATACTCTGTAACAACCTATGGCCAGGTAAAAAATATTGGCCTACCAGAAATTAGAAATTACAAAAGAACAGATTACAAAGGAGGCACCCAAAACTGGAATATTGACCAAGACAAATATGGCAATATGTACTTTGCTAATAATAATGGCCTTCTTCAATTTGACGGATCTACTTGGAGAAAATACACTTTGCCTAATTTTTCCGCTATTAGATGTTTAAAAATTGGTGTCTCCGGGAAAATATTTGTCGGTGGTTACGACGAATTTGGTTATTTCGAATCAAACTCAAAAGGAAAACTAATTTATTTCTCCATTTCAAAATTAGTAAACCGTAAAAATATTAAAACAATTGACTTCATCTGGAAAATACACCTGGAAGACGATGAAGTTATTTTCCAATCTTTTGCAAGAGCATATATTTTCAAAAAAAATAATCTCAAATTACTTGAAGCACCTAATAAATTCCAATTTTCATTTCAAGTGAAAAATCAACTTTATTTTCAGGATGTATCTAAAGGCATAATGAAATATGAAAACGGACAATTACAACCTCTGGAAGGCTCTGCAACTTTAAACAATACCGAGATTTGGGGAATGTTTCCTATGCCTGAAAATAAAATACTCATTACCACTTTAGACAAAGGATTGTATTTGTATAACGGAGAAAAAATGACTTCATGGAATACGGAAGCTAATACTTTCATTAAAAAGAATAGTTCTCTAGGCGGAGTAACAATAAAGGATAAGTTCATCGTACTGAATTCTGTTTTAGATGGTGTTATTATCTGCGATTTAAACGGTAAAATAATTCAACACATCAATCATCAAAAAGGACTTCAAAACAACACGGCTCTCACCTCTTTCCTTGATAATAAAAGCAATCTATGGCTCGGGCTGGACAACGGAATTGCCTTTATAAATGAAAATTCTCCGTTTACTTATTTTGGCTTTAGTTTTGGTTTAAGCACCGTTTACGCATCAGTTGTTCATAAAGGAAATCTTTACGTGGCAACCAATCAAGGTCTTTTTTATCATTCTTGGCACAACACTATTACACAAAATGAATTTACACTTGTCGAAGGAACAACTGGTCAGGCATGGAACATCCAAGTGATTGACGACCAGTTAATATGCGCACACAATAAAGGTGCTTTACTGATATCGGGTGAAAAAGTGGTTAAAACACTAAATAATAAAGGACATTTTGGATTTAAGTCAATTCCAAATCGTCCAAATTATATCATTGGTTCTACTTATAACGGATTTACTGTATTTGAAAAAACAGTAAATAGCTTGGAATACAAAAACCAAATTGAAGGTTTTGATAAATCAGCCAATGCATTTGAATTAGATGAAAAAAATTTATGGCTAAAAAAAGATGAGTTAATCTATCAAATGAGAATTTCCGCAGATTTAAAAAAATTTAAATCAATTAAAACACACAAGAATTTATCAAATTCACTTCCAGGAATTGGAAGTATTCAGCGTATAAGAAACACTATTTACTTTCAGACAAAAAACCGTTTTTATAAATACTCCGAAGAACTAGATTTGTTTTTTGAGGATCAAAAAATTAGCGCCCTATTTAAGGAAATTCCAAAAATCTATTCCTTGACAGAGGATGACTACGGTAACATCTGGTACCTCTTTAATGAATCATTAGGCGTTTTAATGAAGAGCCGGAATGATAAATATAAAAACGCATTAACTCCATTTTCAAATTTAACAGGCAATTTAGTTAACAATTACCTATCCATAAATACTATAAATTCCGAAAACATATTCATAGGCTTAAATGATGGTTTAGCGCATTATAACACTAAATTATCTAATAATTTAGTTACAAAACCCAAGGCATTTATCCGAAGCTTTTCCTACCCCGGAGACACTTTGCTTTTGGGAAACGGGCAAAATAAAATTGAAAACCTAAAAATTCCGTACGCCTCAAATCAATTAAAATTTACCTTTTCATCCCCGACTTATGAAAATCTCGAAAACATAGAATTTTCCTATCAAATGGAAGGTTTTGACAACAGATGGAGCAATTGGTCAACAGCTGCCATAAAAGAATACACCAATCTAAAAGAAGGTGATTACACAATGAAATTAAAAGTTAGAAACAGTTACGGCATTCAATCTGAAGAAGCTTTTGCAACTTTTACCGTTTCCCCTCCATTTTATAGGCATTTTTTAGCTTATTTGTTTTACGTTCTAGTTGTAGTTGCTTCAATATTTTTTATTAGAAACAGAATTAAAATAAAAATACGAAAAAATAAATATTATGAAACAATTGAACAAAGACGGCTTTATTTAGAGAAAGAATCTAAAATAAGACAGGAACAGTATGAACTGGAAAAAGAAATTGAAAAATTAAAAAGCGACAAGCTGCAAATTAAGATTTTAGCAAAAGATAAAGAATTAGTCAATAACTCGCTGCAAGTAGTCAAGAAAAACAAAATCCTTAATGGAATCATTTACAAATTAAAAGACATCAATGTTGAATCCTTCGATGATTCTATCAAATTTCAATTTTCAAAGTTGAACAAAAGCATCACCAAAGAAGTTAATGCGGACAAAAGCTGGAAAGATTTAGAAAAACACATTAAGAATGTCCATTTTGATTTTCTCAAAAGATTGAAAGAAAAATATCAAACAATATCTCCCCGAGAATTGGATTTATCGACCTATTTATTAATGAATATGTCAACGAAAGAAATTGCAGAAATCATGAATATTTCAAGTGGCGGAGTGGAATTAGCACGTTACCGATTAAGAAAAAAATTAGACCTTAATAAAAAAGAAAATCTAACTGGTTTTTTAATGAGTATTTAATTCAACTAAAAAGTCCATCAACTTAAATTTTGATGGACTTTTTAGTTGAATTGTTTCATAATAACTACTTAATAAATTCCAAGGTTCGCTCTAATGCCATTGCTCGTGAACCTTTTATTAAAATTGTAGAATAAGTTAATTTCGTTTTTGAAAAATCATTTGAAAAACTTTCAAAAGTATCGTAGAACCAAAAATTATCTTTCTCTATTTTATTTTCGTAAAATGCTAAGCCAACAAAGTAACACTTAACATTTTCATCGTTGGACAACATGGCAACAATTGCTTCATGCTCTTGTAAACTTTCCTTTCCAAGCTCAAACATGTCTCCCAAAATCATAACCTTACTAGAATTCTCTAATTGTAGAAAATTCTCAATTGCTACTTTCATACTACTTGGATTTGCATTGTAAGCATCCAGTATAATCTGATTTGAGCCTTTTTGCACCAATTGTGATCTATTATTTTCAGGAATATAATTTTCCAAGGCCGATTTTATTTCACTATCAGCAACTCCAAAATATTTTCCTATCGTTACCGCTGCGTTAATGTTATTTGCATTATACAACCCTATTAAATGGGATTGTATTGTAAACCCGGAATAACCTATCTCAACAAACGGATTCGCTTTAACTGATAAAATATTAACATCCACAATTGCTTTATTTATACCAAAAGAATACGTTTTTAACGCAATTGACTTTTCAACTTGAATTGGGTCTTCCAAATTAATGAAAGCACTCTTATCATGGGCCGAAAGGTATTGATACATTTCACTTTTTCCTTCAATCACTCCTTCAACTCCACCAAAACCCTCTAAATGAGCTTTGCCAAAATTAGTAATGTAACCGTAATCCGGTTTTGCTAATTCACAAAGAAATTCAATTTCTTTTTTGTGATTCGCTCCCATTTCAACTATTCCAATTTCAGTTTCTGAAGTGAAAGAAAGCAATGTCAACGGAACTCCAATATGGTTATTGAGATTCCCAATGGTCGCCTTCGTTTTATACTTTTTAGAAAGCACGGCATTAATAAGCTCTTTAGTAGTCGTTTTTCCATTACTTCCCGTAAGAGCAATTATAGGCAATTTTAGATAATCACGATGAAATTTTGCTAATTCCTGTAGTGCAACCAAACTGTCTTCAACTAAAATTGTTCTGTGATCAATGCGATACGATTCGTCATCAATTATAACATATGAAGCACCTTTTTTTAATGCTTCTTTTGTAAATATATTAGCATCAAACCGCTCTCCTTTTATAGCAACAAATAATGAGTTTGGCTCAATTTTACGTGTATCGATCGAAACTGAACTACATTTTAAAAACAAATTATGAATGTACTTGATATCCATTTATAATGATTTTAAAAAAATAAAAGCCCTAATCAAAGGGCTTTTATTTTTATTATATATTAAAAATTTAATTTCTTGGTGATCTTTTCTTATCTGCTTTTGGTCCTACTCTTGACATAGCACATCTAAAACCAATATAATCCGTAGCCATATCTTGAGGAAAATACCTTCTTTGTGCAGGATCTAACCAATACGCTCTGTCTCTCCAAGAACCACCTTTATACACTCGAGATTCATCATTTATCAGTGTAGTTCTTTTGCTAGATCTGTCGTACTTTCTAACCATTTTACCTAAACTGTCTGTTGTAACATTGTGTTTAGGAGAATTGTACATTGTTTTCTCTGATTTTGTTTTATCATCATCAGATTCAGCATCTCCAAAATTATAATATCTGGTAGATTGTTTGTCACCATCTCTATAATTTGCGTTGTCGCTTTTATCAAAATTCTGTCTTAAATACGTTTCTTGTTCATCAACTGGAACTTGAGCAATCTGACCTGGAAAGTTTCTGGCAACAATTCTACCATTACTTAAAGTATCATACTTCATGTTGTCTTTGGTAACAATCTCCACTTTTCCATCAGAACCAATTTTGTTCTTAGTGTATTGATTTCCTCTAAAATAGTTAAAATCATTGGCTTCATTATCAACAATAGGTCTGTAAACATCTTGTACCCATTCTGCTACGTTTCCTGCCATGTCATACAATCCAAAATCATTAGCCGGATATTTTTTAACTTCATTTGTTATATCAGCACCATCATCAGACCAGCCTGCGATTCCACCATAATCACCATTACCTTGTTTGAAATTGGCCAATTGATCTCCTTGACTTTGTCTTTTTCCTGAACGGGTGTATCCACCTGACCAAGGATATTTTTTCTGTCCTTTATAGATATTATATTCTCTTTGACCTACATCTGCAGCGGCTGCGTACTCCCATTCTGCTTCAGTTGGCAATCTATACTCGGGCAAAAGAATTCCTGAAGAACGTTGTGCATATACATTTTTTGCTTCAGCGACAGTTCCGTCTTTTCCAGCTTTAGGAGTTTTCTTGGCTCCTTTTCCTCCTTTTAATACTATCTCTTCATTTCCTCCATAAGCTGAAGTAGGTGAATTTAAGTAGGTTTCAGTATCAAAATTACTCTCAGCAGTTACATCAAGCGTTTTTGCATTCTTTTTTAAGTATCCGTTTTTTTCTAAAAGCGCTTCATTTACACGTTGCGTTCTCCAATTACTAAATTCTACCGCTTGAATCCAATTAACCCCAACAACCGGATATTCAGCATAAGACGGGTGTCTCAAGTAATTATTGGTCATCGTTTCATTATAACCCAATCTATTTCTCCAAACTAAAGTATCTGGTGAGGCACCTTCATATATATTTTTGTAATTTTCCTCTGTTGGCGGATAAACACTTTTCAACCAATCTAAATAATCTAAATACATTGAATTGGTCACCTCAGTTTCATCCATATAGAAGGACTGAACGTGTTGTTGTGTGGGTGTATTATTCCAATCATGCATAACATCATCCTGCACTTTACCCATTGTAAACGTTCCACCTTCAACAAAAACCAAACCTGGTCCTGCTTCTTGCTTTTTCTTGCTTGAGCCTTTTTTACTGTCCATGTTCCAACCCGTCGCTCTTGAAGTGTTCTTTGAGCTGGATTTTTTACTGCAACTGGAGAAACCTACAATCAGCATGATTGTTAGTAACACCTGTAAGCCCATAATTCTGTTTGCTTTCATACTCTTTAGTGGGTAATAATTTTAGTGCCGCAATATAATAATTAACAATTAATCAGCATCTAACTTTTTTAATAAATTTATAAATCTAACTTTAACATTAAATTATCTATCCTAACGCAAATTTATAATATTTATTATTTACAATTACACGAAATGATTTATTTTTACTGATTAATAATAACGCACTATTAATCACGTTAAAAAAACAATGAGAAAAATACTTTTGGCTATTTTAGCCCTAATTCCGATCGTTTCTTTGGCTCAAATTAAAGGTGATGTTACCCTTGAATGGCTTGAAAAAAAAGAAATGTCTTATGGTGATTTTAAGGTTATTATTCCTCAATTTACAGGAAACAGTTTTCATTATGATGCTTCCAATAAAACGCTTGTTTTTACTTTAAACACAAAACAGTCCGTAACTTTTGACGAAGCAAAGGTGCAGATTACAAATGTCATTTATGAGCCAATGACTCTCTCTCAGCTTGGCGACTTATCTTCCGAAAACATTTTAAAAACAACAAATGCAAGTCTGCAAGTTTCTAATTCAAGAGATTTTAAAGAAGCATTTATTACCCTTTCACCTATAATTAAGGACGATTTTGGATTCAAACGAATTAAATCCTTTTCGTATGAAATCGAAAACAACACCTCCAGAATCCCGCAATCCAGCAAAACCGCTAACACCATTTCTAATTCAGTATTAGCAACTGGTAATTGGTTTCAATTTTATGTCGAAAAATCAGGAGTTTACAAACTCTCCAAAAGCTTTTTACAACAACTGGGACTTGATGTTAGTGCTGTTGACCCAAGGAAAATAAAAATATATGGTAATGGAGGTCGAATGCTACCACTGTCTAATAACATTTTTTACCCAAAGGATTTGATCGAAAATGCTATTCAAATTAACGGTGAAAGTGACGGAGTTTTCAATAATGAAGATTACATCCTTTTTTATGGCGAAGGAGTTGACAATTGGAATCAGGAAAGCAGAA
This sequence comes from Flavobacterium sp. DSR3-2, assembly GCF_049896525.1. Taxonomy (NCBI): domain Bacteria; kingdom Pseudomonadati; phylum Bacteroidota; class Flavobacteriia; order Flavobacteriales; family Flavobacteriaceae; genus Flavobacterium; species Flavobacterium sp. DSR3-2. The sequence continues at coordinate 21,825 of NZ_JAFCUM010000018.1, read as the reverse complement.
CGCACCTAAATTTGTATGATAAAAAATCTTGTTACTACATAACTGTACAAGGCTCCGATGGAAAAAGAATCGCACCTTTGACACAACCTACCGGAAACAGCACGCTGACCTTAACTTCTTTTGACGATTATCAATTCCATGAAGAGGATATTGTAAATATCGCCCGTTTGGGTCGTCAATGGTTTGGCGAATCATTTGAGGTAAAGAATGAGCAGGAATTTGATTTTGTTTTTCCAAATTTCGATTCCTCAACCCCTGTAAAAATCATGCTGACAGCCGCCGCCGCCGCTTTTACGCCAACCTCTTTTAATGTTACCGCAAATGGAAATGCGGCTGGCACCATTTCATTTCCAGCGTTAAAAAGCAATTCAGGAACCGAATTTATCGTTGGATTTTTACCGAATAACAGCAATTTCAGTGGAGCGGAAAACATCAAAATAAAATTAAAATACAATAACAATGGCGTTCCAGGCTCCAAAGGTTTCTTGGACAATATTAGGCTTATCGCCAAAAGAAAACTTTTAGGCTACGGAAAACAATTTCATTTTCAATACGATCAATCTGTTTCTAATCTTGGAATTGTAAATTATGAAATTTCAAATGCAACGGGAATTTCTCAAATTTGGGATGTTACCGACATTTATAGCATCCGAAATGTGGCGAATTCTAACCAGAACACCTTTAATTTTAAAGCAAATCTTGGCGAACTGAGAAAATACATCGCATTAGATCCAGCGGATTATTATATACCATTAAAAGACAGCAAATCAAAAATTGCGAATCAAAACCTGAAAGGCACACTTTTTAAAAACAGCCAAGGTCAATTTCAAGATATTGATTATGTAATTATTTCCCCCTCTTTTTTAACCTCACAAGCGGAGAAATTAGCCAGTTTTCATCGTACGTATTCTCATTTAAACGTAAAAGTAATTCCATTAGAATCGATCTATCAAGAGTTTTCTTCCGGAAAACAAGACGTTGCCGCCATAAGAAACTGTATCAAGTACATTTATGAAAATGCTTCAACACCGGATAAAAGAGTACGATTTATCAACCTATTTGGCGACGCCTCTTACGATTTCAAAAACCGGATCATAAACAATACAAATGTTGTACCTATATACCATTCCTTAAACAGTAACACTACAGGCGAATCCTCTTTTGCCTCCGATGATTTTTTTGGGTTAATGGATCCATCGGAAGGAAATGTGGTTTCTTATTTTGGCGGAATCGATATTGCGGTGGGAAGAATGCTGGTTAATGACACCAAACAGGCTGATGAAATGGTCAATAAAGTAATTGAATACCATGATTTAAAATCTTACGGCAGCTGGAGAAATAACTTTGTACTCGTTTCTGATGATTCCGATATTCCTTCAGATGCCACTTTGCAAAGCAGACAAAATAGTCTTGCAAACACAATTGCTTCGCAAAAACAGTTCTTGAATGTAAATAAAATTTTTTTAGATTCCTACGCTCAAGAAGCCTCTGCAGGAGGTTCCAGATATCCGAAAGCTCGAACTGACTTTTTTAATGCTTTCGAAAAAGGTGCTCTGGTATTTAATTATTTGGGACATGGTGGTGAAGACGGCTTATCTGCAGAACGAATTTGGGAAAAATTAGATGGACAAAACTTGAGTAATCAATTCAAATATCCTTTGTTTATAACCATTACGTGTGAGTTCTCGCGTTTTGACAATCCGTTTAGACCAACAGCTGGCGAATATACCTATTGGAATCCAAAAGGCGGAGCAATTTCAATGATTACCACAATACGCTCCATTGGTCAGTTTAGCGCAGAAAATTTCAACGATGCTTTCACCAAAAATCTGTTGTCGTATGGTTCAAACCAATACACATCAATCGCAGAAGCGCTGAGAATTTCCAAAAACAGCAATCCAAATTCAGCGACCAATGTTGTTTTTTACATTGGTGACCCAGCCATAATGCTTGCAGTAGCCAAACCAAAAATCAGACTGACAAAGGTAAATGACGTTCCCGTTACCCAAACTATGGACGACTTCAAATCATTGGCAAAAATCAAACTGACAGGAGAAGTTACGGACGAAAATAATAATCCATTGACCAATTATAATGGCGAAATTTCCACCACTATTTTTGACAAAACAGTCTCCAGAGCTACCTATAATAATGATGGCAACAGTCCAGTAATTAACTTTAATGTTTTAGGAGAAACAATATTCAGGGGAAACGCATCAGTTACTAATGGAAAATTTGAATTTAGTTTTGTTGTACCAAGAGATATTAGAGTCCCATTGGCAAACGGAAGAATTAGTTTTTATGCTAAAAAAAATCAATCATTGCAAAATGAAACTGGTTTCGACTCCAGCATAAAAATAGGCGGAATAAACGAAAACGCTACAGCAGACAATATTAGCCCAAGAGTTAAGTTATATATGAACGACGAGACTTTTGTTTCGGGAGGCATAACAAATGAATCTCCCTTTCTGGTTGCGCATCTCGAAGATGAAAACGGCATCAATACAGCCAGTGGAATAGGTCATGATATTGTTGCCGTTTTAGATGGAGATGTGACCAATCCTTTTGTTTTAAATGATTATTATCAAACAAATCTGGATGATTTTACAAGTGGAACACTTCGGTTTCCGTTGCGCAATTTAGCTCCTGGATTACACACTATAACATTCAAAGCATGGGATGTTTACAACAACCCCATAACTGCGGAAATACAATTTATTGTAGTGGGCGATCTAACGATAACATTGTCACATGTTCTAAATTATCCCAATCCTTTCGTTAGTTACACTGAGTTTTGGTTTACCCACAACAGACCTTATGAACCATTAGAAGTTCAGGTGCAAGTAATGACAATAACTGGGAAAATAGTTTGGACAAAAAATCAAATTATCACAACAGAAGGCTTTTTATCCAAAGAAATAACTTGGAACGGTAAAGATGATTTTGGCGACCGAATAGGAAAAGGCGTCTATGTGTATAAACTCACTGTAAAATCAAGCTTGACCAATAAGAAATCTGAAAAATTTGAAAAACTTGTAATACTTTAATATTATACTATATTTGTTTAATAAATATTTGCATCAAAATGAGAAAAATAATACCACTTTTTATCCTTTTATTTATAATTACTTCTGCTAACGCACAAGAAAGGGTAATAAATCCAGGGGTTCCTTTTTTATTAGTCACAGCTGATGCAAGAGCAGCAGGTATGGCTGATATTGGGGTTGCCACTTCTGCAGATGCTTTTTCTCAACAATGGAATCCATCAAAATATGCTTTTGCAACTGATGCACAAGGATTTTCCATCAGCTATACGCCTTATCTTACTGATATAGCAAATGATATTTCATTAGGACAATTAACCTATTATCAAAAATTGAATGACCGAAGTGCATTTGCAGGAAGCCTTCGCTACTTTGGTTTTGGAGATATTGAATTACGTCAAACAGGCGATCCTCTAGAAGACTTTCCAACAGTTTCTCCAAACGAATTTGCTATTGACGGATCGTATTCCTTAAAATTGAGCGAGAAATTTTCTATGGCGATCGCGGGACGTTTTATAAATTCAAATTTAAAAGTAGCTTCTGATAATAACGACGCCTCATCAGCAAGTACATTTGCGGTTGATGTTGCCGGTTTTTATCAGTCGGAAGAAATAGCGTATAACGAATTCAACGGAAGATGGAGAGCGGGATTTAACATCCAAAATTTAGGTCCAAAGATTAGCTATGATAATGATATTTTAAACAATAACTTCATCCCTGCAAATTTAAAAATAGGAACTGGTTTTGATTTTATTTTAGATGACTATAATAAGGTTGCCTTAAATGTTGAATTTAATAAGTTATTAGTTCCAACACCACAAGATCCAGATTTAAACGGCGATGGAACAGTAACATCCGAAGAACGCAATCAAAACAATGATGATTACCGATCTATCGGCTGGACATCCGGTGTTTTCAGATCATTTGGTGATGCTCCTGATGGATTAGGAGAAGAGGCAAAAGAAGTTACCTATGCTGTAGGAGCAGAATATTTGTACCAAAATTCCTTTGCAATGCGTTTGGGTTACTTTCACGAAAGTCCTGTAAAAGGTGCTAAACAATTTTTCTCTCTTGGAGTAGGTTTCAAATACAACGTAGTCAAAGTAGATGTTTCTTATTTATTTTCAGCGTCTAAAGTAAAAAATCCATTAGAAAATACACTTCGTTTTTCATTAACATTCAATTTTGGTGAAAAGTATGACGAATATTAAATTTAAATTAAATCATAATTAACAATCCAAATTTCAATCCGAGGCTTCGTGATGAAATTTGGATTTTTTTTCCTTTAAAAGCATGAAAGAAATAACAATTACAACACAATTTAAAGTATTTGATTCCACCACTGATTTACCAAATGATGTTCAGGATTTAATGGAACAAGCAGTGACAATAAGAAAAAATGCGTATGCACCTTATTCAAAATTCAGAGTTGGCGTTGCATTAGTTTTAGACAACGGTAAAATTGTTGTAGGTTCCAACCAAGAAAACGCAGCATATCCTTCTGGACTTTGTGCAGAACGTGTCGCCATATTTTATGCCGGCTCCATGTACCCTGATGCCAAGGTTTTAAAAATGGCAATTACCGCTGCTTCGGACACAAACCAAACTACAGCTCCAATTCCACCTTGCGGTTCTTGCAGACAATCAATTGCCGAATATGAAATTCGACAAAAGACCCCAATAGAAATTTATTTTATGGGAGAAATAGGTACAATTTACAAATCGGAATCCCTGAAAAATTTACTCCCATTTATGTTTGATAAAAAATTCTTGTAAAAAATCCAAAAATTGCCTATTAAATTTTAGTTCTTACTTGGAATGTCTTATTTTTGCATCCCGACCCTTCGGGGCGCAAATTTGTGGGAGGAAACTGTTTTGCGTTATAGGTACAAATTGATAATACAATAACACTTTAGCAAAAGAAAAATTCAGATGAAAGAAGTTACAAAAGAAGTATATTTAAAGTGGTATGAAGATATGCTGCTTTGGAGAAAGTTTGAGGACAAACTTGCAGCATTATACATCCAACAAAAAGTTAGAGGTTTTCTACATTTATACAATGGTCAAGAGGCAGTATTAGCTGGCGCATTGCACGCAATGGACTTGACAAAAGACAAAATGATTACTGCTTACAGAAACCACGTTCAACCAATAGGTATGGGAGTTGATCCTAGACGCGTAATGGCAGAACTTTTAGGAAAAGTTACCGGAACTTCAAAAGGGATGGGTGGTTCCATGCACATCTTTTCAAAAGAGCACCGTTTTTATGGCGGTCACGGAATTGTAGGAGGACAAATTCCTGTAGGTGCAGGATTAGCTTTTGCCGATAAATATTTTGAAACTGGCGGTGTTACTATGACTTATTTTGGTGATGGAGCAGCACGTCAAGGATCTTTACATGAAGCTTTTAATATGGCTATGTTGTGGAAACTTCCAGTTGTTTTTATTGTTGAAAATAATGGATATGCAATGGGAACTTCTGTAGAAAGAACAGCCAACCATACTGATATCTGGAAATTAGGTTTAGGTTACGAAATGCCTTGCGGACCAGTTGACGGAATGAATCCTGTAAAAGTTGCTGAAGCAATGACTGAAGCAATTGACAGAGCACGTCGTGGAGACGGACCAACTTTCCTTGAAATGAAAACATACCGTTACAGAGGTCACTCTATGTCAGATGCGCAGTTATACCGTTCGAAAGAAGAAGTAGAAGAATACAAAAAAATAGATCCAATTACTCAAGTTTTAGATGTAATTAAAGATCAAAAGTATGCTACAGAAGAGGAAATCGAAGCTATTGATCAAAGGGTAAAAGATTTAGTGGAAGAATGTGTAAAATTTGCCGAAGAATCTGAATACCCACCTATTCAACAACTTTACGATGTAGTATACGAACAAGAGAACTATCCATTTTTACCTCATAAACTATAAATCAATTATGGCAACAATAATTACAATGCCTCGTTTGAGCGATACGATGACGGAAGGAACGGTAGCGACTTGGCTAAAAAAAGTAGGTGATAAAGTAAGCGAAGGAGATATCCTTGCAGAAATTGAAACTGACAAAGCAACAATGGAATTTGAGTCTTTCAATGAAGGAACACTTTTACATATAGGAATACCTGCAGGTGAAACTGCACCGGTAGACTCTTTATTAGCAATTATAGGAACTGAAGGCGAGGATATTTCGGCCTTACTAGCAGGAAAACCAGCTGATGCAGCTCCAGTTAAAGAAGAAACTAAAGCTACAGAAGAAACAATAACGAGCCCTGAAATTACAAAAGCTGCAGCACCCGCAACAACTTCATTACCAAAAGGAGTTGTAGTTATCACGATGCCTCGTTTGAGCGATACCATGACGGAAGGAACTGTAGCTACTTGGTTAAAAAAAGTAGGAGATGCTGTTGCTGAAGGTGATATTCTTGCTGAAATCGAAACCGATAAAGCAACGATGGAATTCGAATCTTTTAACGAAGGAACTTTATTATATGTAGGAATTGAAGAAGGCAATACTGCACCTGTTGATAGCCTTTTGGCAATCATTGGGCCTGCAGGAACTGATATCAGTGGAATTGCTGAAAATTATAAAACTGGTGGAGCACCACAAGCGGCTCCTAATGCAGTAGAAGAAAAAGAAGCTGCTTCAACAGAAAAAGCTTCGGAACCAATCGTTCAAGAACCATCAACTGACGGTCAACGAATTTTAGCATCACCATTGGCAAAGAAAATTGCAAGTGATAAAGGAATTCAATTGACACAAGTAAAAGGTTCTGGTGAAAACGGACGTATTGTAAAAAGCGATATCGAAAACTTTACCCCACAAACTACAGCTGCTCCGGCAGCGGCATCTGAAACTGCATCGACGAAAACAGAAACTGTAGACGTTGCAAAACCATTTGTTCCAGCAGGAGAAGTTTTCACAGAAGAAATCAAGAATTCGCAAATGCGAAAAATCATTGCGAAACGTTTAGCAGAATCTTTATTCACGGCACCGCATTACAACTTAGTAATTGAAGTGACTATGGATGAAGCAATGAAATCAAGAGTTATCATTAACAGTATTCCAGATACAAAAGTATCTTTTAACGATATGGTGATAAAAGCATGTGCAATGGCTTTGAAAAAACATCCAAAAATAAATTCACAGTGGAGAGAAGATTCAATTCTTATTAATCATCACGTAAATATTGGAGTTGCTGTAGCTGTTGAAGACGGATTAGTAGTTCCTGTAGTACGTTTTACAGATGCTATGAGTTTATCTCAAATTGGCGGAAGCATAAGAGATCTTGCAGGAAGAGCAAAAAACAAGAAATTATTACCTACAGAAATGGAAGGAAGTACTTTTACAGTTTCTAATCTTGGAATGTTTGGTATTACCGAATTTAATTCAATCATTAACCAACCCAATTCTGCTATCCTGTCTGTAGGAGCTATTGTAGAAAAACCGATTGTAAAAGACGGTCAAATTGTAGTTGGAAATACGATGATGTTATCTTTAGCTTGCGACCACAGAACAATTGATGGCGCAACTGGAGCTCAATTTTTACAAACATTGAAACAATTTATAGAAAATCCAGTTACGATGCTTGCGTAATAACTCGGTTTTAAAATAGTAATCCCGTCTTGTTTCTAAAACTTGACGGGATTTTTTTTATTTTTCTCTTCAATCCATCTTGACATATATTTAGTGCTTTTCAAAGTATGATGTTGCAACATAGCTCCCATAAAATTATTCAATCGATGTTGTTGCCAATTAGAAAGTAAAAATTCTATTTTAGTTTTAAAGTTGTTTTCGAACAAATCTTTCAGATATCGCTGATTAATAATTTTCACGCCATTTTGTTGGGCTTGCAGCCAAATTGTTTGGTCTTGATATAATTGTACTGCCAGATCTACAAAACCAACAACATCATCTCTGATGAAACCGTTCCACGGTAACTCACCATGCATGGACTCCGAACCAATTAAAGTCGTTACACTTGGTGTGCCACACTGCATCGCTTCTAATAACTTTCCTTTAATACCAGCTCCAAAACGCAAGGGAGCCAAAACAACTCGTGCTTCCTTCACTACTTCTTGTGCATCACTAGCTCGTCCCCTAATTAAAAATCCATCTTTCTTATTATGTAATTGCAGTACTTTCTGCGAAGGATAAGCGCCATACACATTTAAAACAGCCTCTGGTAATTGTTTTTTAATTAAAGGCCAAATGGTTTCTTTTAAATACTTAACAGCATTCCAATTGGGTTCATGCAGAAAATTTCCGATAAAAATAAAATCTTTCCTATCTTCAAAAGACGGCAGCTCGTGTAATTGCATATCGTCAATTGGTTCCAATAAAAAAGGCAAATAATACAGTAAAGCTTTATCTATTTTAAATGCAGATTCTAATAGATCCATTTCAAATTCGGAAATCATCAAAGACAAATCACACCGCAAAATACTGGCTATTTCCCTTTTTGCTACCTCTTCAACAAACAGATCAGTTGTATTGAAAGGACGGTTTTCTTTGAACGCTTTCTGACGAGCTAATCTCAGACAATGTAAATCTTCAGTATCCAACAATCGTAACGCATTCGGACAATTTTCCGAAACGCGCCAACCAAATTGTTCTTCCATCATAAAACGATCAAACAGAACTACCGAGGGATTTAATTCTTTTATAAAAACATCAAAACTGGAATTATTAAGGGCTATTGATTTTTTCTCCACTTTGTACTCTTGTAAATCAACCATAAAATCACTGTCTTGCGCAGGACTAGCAAAAGTAATGCTAAAACCTTGCGCTTTAAAAAGTGAAATCAATTGCATCATCCTTCCTCCCGCTGCAGACGAATTAGGTTCTGGCCAAACAAAACCAATAATTAAAAGCTTTTGAACTTGATTCATATTATTATAAAATTTCAAATGCAAAATAATGCTATTTTGAGTTCAATCCGCTCATTTGAACAAAAATAGATTATAAAACACTAATTTTGTTGCAAATAAATTCCATTATTATGTTAGGATTAAAATTAGCCACAGACCCGCGTTGGGTAAATATAGTTGAATCAAATATAGAAGAAATCTTGACGGATCACGCTTGGTGTGAGCAAAAAGCTGCTTCCAATGCGATAAGTTTAGTTACTTATAATTCTGAATTAGAAGAATTAGTAACGGAAATGTTAATCATTGCAAAAGAAGAATTAGATCATTTGCAATTGGTTCATAATTTAATAAAAAGTAAAGGACTGACTTTAGGTAGGGAAAGAAAAGACCATTATGTAAATGAACTTTTCAAATTCATGAAAAAAGACGGTAGCCGAAAAGATGCTCTTTGTGACCGATTGCTATTTTCGGCAATGATTGAAGCCAGAAGTTGTGAACGGTTTAAAGTTTTATCAGAAAACATAAAAGATGTTGAACTGGCTACTTTTTACAGAGATTTAATGATTTCCGAAGCTGGTCATTACACTACTTTTCTGGGATTTGCACGAAAATATGCCGACAATATAGATGTAGACAAACGCTGGAAGGAATGGATTGAATTTGAAACTTCGATTATCACTAATTATGGCAAACAAGAAACAATCCACGGTTAGATAAAAATGAAATGTCATATTAAACTAAAACAGGATGCTTAAGGGCATCCTGTTTTTTATTGTTTAAACTACGTAATTTATTTTAAAATTATAAATTCGGAACGTCTGTTTAAGGCATATTCTAATTCCGTGCATTGATCTTGACAATTAATTTTAGGCTCAGATTCTCCATATCCATTTCCTGATAACCTGTCAACATTAATTCCTTTTGAGATAATATACTCAACAGTTGATTTAGCTCTTCTGCTTGATAAATCCACATTGTATTCATCGGTTCCTCTAGAATCAGTGTGCGCTTTAACATTAATCTTGAGCGCATCATTTTGCGACATCACATAAACTAATTTATCAAGTTCTGCAGCACCACGTTCCGTAATATCGCTTTTATTAGAATTAAAATAAATAGGATTTAATATAATTTCTGTTTCTGTAACAATTACAGCGATTGGCTCAATTGCAGCTTCAAAACTTATTTTGCCTTGCTTACTTGACGCTGAAAATGATTTAGTAACATAACCATCTTTAAAAACTTCTATCGTGTATGGCTTTTTACATTCTGCATTATAAAGAACTTCCCCATTATTATCAGACATTTGGGTTTCTAAAATAGTTTTAGTAGCATCCAAAATTACGACTTTGGAATTGGCAAGTATTTCTCCAGTTATAGCACTTTTGACTGCAACTAAAATTTGAGCATTGCAGATTGGACTCGCACTGTAAATATGATCTTTCCCTGAGCGGTTACTAGACACATATCCCAAATTTTTATCTGTGTTAAAACTAAAAGCGAAATCATCTTTCTCCGTATTTACTGGTTTTCCTACATTGGATGGTTCCGCATCTTTTTTTAAATCAATAGAAAAAACGTCTAAACCGCCAAAACCTATCAATCCATTTGATGAAAAGTACAAAATGGAATCATCAGTTACAAAAGGAAAATTTTCATCACCAACTGTGTTAATTTTAGTTCCTAAATTTTCTGGTGTACCAAATGTTCCATCATCGTTCACCATTACTTTCCAAATATCAGTTCCTCCTACAGATCCAGGCATATTCGAAGCAAAATAAAGCACTTTACCATCCCTATCGATGGATGGATTGCCGGTAGAATAACTTTTACTGTTGAAAGGCAACGGAGTTATAGAACTCCATTTTCCGATTTCTTTAACTGCTTTATACAAATTAACCTGACCAAACTTCAGCTTATGTGCTTTATCTCTCTCGAATAATTTATCTTTGAAACTTTCACTTGAAAAGTAAATAACAGTGCCATCTTTGGTCATCGTCAACGGGCCTTCATGAAACCTGCTATTTAATTCATTAGTAGAAATTGGCTCAGCATAACTTCCATCAGCATTATATGTAGACTGGTAAATATCCAAATACGGCTCATTATTCCAGCCATACATTTTACTGCTTTCATTTCTGGCGCTCGCAAAATAAAGCACATCGCCATAAAGAACGGCACCAAAATCCGATTGTTCTGAATTTACTGAAATTCTATCAACCTCAAATCGATTTTCTATAGCATTTAAATCCGAGAGGAAATTTGGATTGTTAGTAAATGCTACGGCACGTTGATCATTAGGCATCAAATTGACAAACGTTTTCATTTGAGTATTTGATTCCGCATATTTGCCATTAGATTTTAACATTTGAGCATATCTATAATAGGTTTCCGCATCTTGCTGAGATTGTATTGCTTTAGCATACCATTTTTCAGATTCTACAGTATTGTGTGTATAAAAATAACTATTTCCGAGTTGCTTGCTCACATACGTATCGGAATTCCCATTTTCGACTAATGCGATATATTCTTGGGCAGCTTCAACATAATCATAGCTTTCAAATAATTTATCAGCATTTTTAGTCTCTTTGTTTTGTGCGCTAAGTGAAAAACTAGCTAGCACAAAAAACAGTAATATTGTATTTTTTTTCATTACGTTGAGTAATTAAATTTTAGAAAAATCTAGGAGAACGGGACACTTTTTTCGATTCAAATAAATCATATAACAATATAAATTCATGTGACGAAGGAGCAGTTACTTTTAAATCTGAGACGATATGATCATATGCATATCCGATTCTTAACTCAGGAGTCACTGCAAAATTTATCATTCCGCCAAAACTGTCTTGCAACCTGTAAGTTGCTCCAATTTCGAACTTTTCCTGATATAAAAAATTAGCTGACAGATCTAAAGAAGGCGTTACATTAAAGGCTGACTTCAACATTAAAGAAGGCTTGAATTTAAGCTCATAATTAACATCGAAAACATAACCTGCAGTAAGGAAATAATGTGAAACATCTGAGCCATATTCTCGTCCATTATAATCTAAATGCGCTGATCTGATCATATTGGGAAGCGATAATGCTACATAATATTTGTCTGTATAGTAAAACAAACCTGTTCCTAAATTTAATGATGTGTCGTTAATATCTTCACCAAAGATACCTTCCGAGGGGTCCGGCAGGCTCGATTGAATGTCTCGAAGTCCTACTTTGTGAAAAGAAACTCCCCCTTTTACACCAAATGCCAATCGTTGTGTATCTCCTAGTTTCAACGTATAAGAGAAATCTCCAAATACATTTTGCTCTGTTACCGGTCCAATTTTATCTGATATGAAAGAGATACCAATACCAACATTTTTTCCTGCTGGCGCATGTCCTGAAAAAGTAAATGAAGCAGGTGAATCTTCAATATTGACCCATTGTTTTCTGTATAAAAGACCAAAAGAAACACTCTCTTTTGAACCTGCATAGGCCGGATTGATAACATTCATATTATACATGTATTGTGTATAATGTGGATTTTGTTGCGCTTTTACATCTATACATGTGAAGAGAGTTAAAAGAGACATCAATAGTATTTTGTTCATATCTGTATTTTTTCTGTTTATAAGTCAACTAAAAATAGTTGTGGACTAATAAATATATTAATTACTGTTTTTCTCTGATCAGATAAATCCAACCTGTTTTGGGCTCACCACTGTTGAATTCTATAACATAATAATAGGTAGCACTTGGAAGATCTTCTCCTTTGCTTGACTGACCATTCCATTGGTCGGAATAATTATTCTGACTGTAAACCTTAATGCCATATCTGTTGAAGATTTCCAGTTTCTTGACATCCATCAATCTTAAATCGAAGAAGTCATTCGAACCATTTCCATCAGGAGAAATTCCTTTTTGCATGTTACAATAAACAGACTCAACAATTACATCACTTGATGTTTCACAACCGGTGTTTAAAGAAGTGACAGTAAGCGTATATGTTACTGGAAAAACTACTTGTCCGCTTGGATTCGACGCAATCACATCAGTTACATTTAGCACATTTGAATTAGTACCTACTAAATTTCCTGCTTTATCTTTCCATTGATAAGACACATTGTTTGGATCATATGAACGTAATAGTGGATTAGCAGTTAAAGTATATTCTTTGTTTTCACAGTCTGCTATGGTTTCAAATTGAATTTGTGGAGGAATAGCGTTTATAATTGTTTCAGAACCTAGAGTTATACACGCAATACTATTTGTAAATCGTACGCTCATTGTATATTTTCCAGGAGCCAAATTATTAAAAACAGCACTGTTTTGATAACCACTACCTATACTGTACTGAACATTTGCTTGGGTAGCAATCTCGATACTTCCTGATGGTACAAAACAAGTTGGTTGCGTAACCCGCACCAGAGTTGGTGTTGATGGCAATAAAGGAAGTGGATTAACAGTTACACTTCCTGTACTTTGTACGGAACATGTATTGTCAGCACTATTTCTCACATATAAAATATAATTATTGGGAGCCAATCCTGTAAAAGTATTTGATGTTTGATAAGTTGTACCATTCAAGCTATATTGTACTCCAGATTGAGGAGTTATCGAAATTGTTCCCGACGGTACTGCACACGTTGGCTGAACTACACTAGCCGTTGTTGCAACAACCGGAGGAGTTGGAACTGCGTTTATTGTTATCATTGTTGCCGATGACTTCAAACAAGTATTATCTGCTGTACTTCTTACATACAAAGTATAATTATTTGGTGCCAACCCTGAAAATACATTCGAAGATTGATATGTTGTTCCATTCAAACTATATTCCACTCCTGTTTGTGTGGTGATTGAAATGCTTCCCGATGGAGTGGCACATGTAGGCTGAACTACACTTGCAGCAGTTGGTATAAGAATTACTTGTATTGCATTAATCGTGACTGCACCAGAAGATGGCGTTACACAAGTATTATCCGCTGTATTTCTTACATACAAAGTATAATTATTTGGTGCCAATCCTGAAAATACATTCGAAAATTGATACGTTGTTCCATTCAAACTGTATTCTACACCAGATTGAGTGGTAATTGAAATACTTCCCGATGGAGTCGCACAAGTTGGTTGTATAACACTTGAAGTTGTCGGAACAACCGGAGGATTTGGAATCGCATTAATCGTAATCGCAGCTGAAGATGGTGTTACACAAGTGTTATCCGCTGTATTTCTTACATACAAAGTATAAGTATTTGGTGCCAATCCTGAAAATACATTCGAAGATTGATACGTCGTTCCATTCAAACTGTATTCCACTCCAGATTGTGTGGTGATTGAAATACTTCCCGATGGAGTAGCGCAAGTTGGTTGAATCACACTCGCCGTTGTCGGAACAACCGGAGGAGTTGGAATCGCATTAATCGTAATCGCAGTTGAAGATGGTGTTACACAAGTGTTATCCGCTGTATTTCTTACATACAAAGTATAATTATTTGGTGCCAATCCTGAAAATACATTCGAAGATTGATACGTTGTTCCATTCAAACTGTATTCTACACCAGATTGCGTGGTGATTGAAATACTTCCCGATGGAGTCGCACAAGTTGGCTGAATCACACTAACCGTTGTTGGTACAACCGGAGGATTTGGAATCGCATTAATTGTGATTGTACCCGAAGATGGCGTTACACATGTATTATCCGCTGTATTTCTTACATACAAAGTATAAGTATTTGGTGCCAATCCTGAAAATGCATTCGAAGTTTGATACGTCGTTCCATTTAAACTGTATTCTACTCCTGTTTGTGTGGTGATTGAAATACTTCCCGATGGAGTCGCACACGTTGGTTGAATCACACTCACATTTGTTGGTACAACCGGAGGAGTTGGAATCGCATTAATCGTGACTGCAGCTGAAGATGGGGTTACACAAGTGTTATCCGCTGTATTTCGTACGTACAAAGTATAAGTATTTGGTGCCAATCCTGAAAATGTATTTGAAGATTGATACGTTGTTCCATTCAAACTGTATTCTACACCAGATTGCGTGGTGATTGAAATGCTTCCCGATGGAGTCGAACAACTTGGTTGCATGACACTTGAAGTTGTCGGAACAACAGGAGGAGTTGGAATCGCATTAATTGTGATTGTACCCGAAGATGGAGTTACACATGTATTATCCGCTGTATTTCGTACATACAAAGTATAAGTATTTGTTGCCAGTCCTGAAAATGTATTCGAAGTTTGATAGATTGTTCCATTCAAACTGTATTCCACTCCAGATTGCGTGGTGATTGAAATACTTCCCGATGGAGTCGCACATGTAGGCTGAACAACACTTTCAGCAGTTGGTGTAAGAATTACCTTGATCGCATTAATCGTAATCGCAGCTGAAGATGGTGTTACACAAGTGTTATCCGCTGTATTTCTTACATACAAAGTATAATTATTTGGTGCCAATCCTGAAAATACATTCGAAGATTGATACGTTGTTCCATTCAAACTGTATTCTACACCAGATTGAGTGGTAATTGAAATACTTCCCGATGGAGTCGCACACGTTGGCTGAATCACACTCGCCGTTGTTGGTGCAACCGGAGGAGTTGGAATCGCATTAATCGTGATTGCACCCGAAGATGGCGTTACACATGTATTATCCGCTGTGTTTCTTACATACAAAGTATAAGTATTTGGTGCCAATCCTGAAAATACATTCGAAGTTTGATACGTTGTTCCATTCAAACTGTATTCCACTCCAGATTGTGTGGCAATTGAAACACTTCCCGATGGAGTCGCACACGTTGGTTGAATCACACTCGCCGTTGTTGGTACAACCGGAGGATTTGGAATCGCATTAATTGTGACTGCACCCGAAGATGGCGTTACACAAGTGTTATCCGCTGTATTTCTTACATACAAAGTATAAGTATTTGGTGCCAATCCTGAAAATACATTCGAAGTTTGATACGTTGTTCCATTCAAACTGTATTCTACATTAGATTGCGTGGTGATTGAAATGCTTCCCGATGGAGTCGCACACGTTGGCTGAATCACACTCGCCGTTGTTGGTACAACCGGAGGAGTTGGAATCGCATTAATCGTAATCGCAGCTGAAGATGGGGTTACACAAGTATTATCCGCTGTATTTCTTACATACAAAGTATAAGTATTTGGTGCCAATCCTGAAAATATATTGGAAGATTGATACGTCGTTCCATTCAAACTGTATTCTACGCCTGTTTGTGTGGTGATTGAAATGCTTCCCGATGGAGTCGCACACGTTGGTTGTATTACACTCGTTGTTGTCGGAACAATCGGAATAGTTGGAATCGAATTAATCGTGATTGCACCCGAAGATGGCGTTACACATGTATTATCCGCTGTATTTCTTACATACAAAGTATAAGTATTTGGTGCCAATCCTGAAAATGTATTTGAAGTTTGATACGTTGTTCCATTCAAACTGTATTCTACTCCTGTTTGTGTGGTGATTGAAATACTTCCCGATGGAGTCGCACACGTTGGTTGTATTACACTTGAAGTTGTCGGAACAACCGGAGGAGTTGGAATCGCATTAATCGTGACTGCAGCTGAAGATGGGGTTACACAAGTATTATCCGCTGTATCTCTTACATACAAAGTATAAGTATTTGGTGCCAATCCTGAAAATGTATTCGAAGTTTGATACGTTGTTCCATTCAAACTGTATTCTACCCCTGTTTGTGTGGTGATTGAAATACTTCCCGATGGAGTCGCACACGTTGGTTGAATCACACTCGCCGTTGTTGGTACAACCGGAGGATTTGGAATCGCATTAATCGTGACTGCAGCTGAAGATGGGGTTACACAAGTATTATCCGCTGTATTTCTTACATACAAAGTATAAGTATTTGGTGCCAATCCTGAAAATATATTCGAAGATTGATACGTTGTTCCATTCAAACTGTATTCCACTCCAGATTGTGTGGTGATTGAGATACTTCCCGATGGAGTCGCACAAGTTGGTTGTATGACACTCGTTGTTGTCGGAACAACCGGAGGAGTTGGAATCGCATTAATGGATATTGGTGACGATGGAACAGAAGTACAATTATTTACTCCCGTAACTGTAAAAGTATAACTCGTGGATGCTAATAAGTTCCCAAATAAATAAGTGCTGCCAGATCCAGATACAGGGCTACCTGAAGACGGTGTTATAATCCAAGTACCTACTAATGGTAATCCCCTCAATAAAACACTACCTGAATTATCAGAACAAGTTGGCTGCGTTATTGCATCGATTACTGGAGAAGGTGTTACATTGAATTCTACACTGATATCAGCTGACGATGGAGTACATTGGCCATTTGTAATGGTCCAAGTAAACACATAAACTCCTTCAACACTAACTGAAGCTGTTGAAGATCCATTTGTACTATCACTAAAAGCAACCGTTCCCGGTCCAGATTTTTTTGACCAAGAACCCGTTCCAACTGACGGTGTATTACCACCCAAAGGATCACTTGTCAGAATACACTTGGACTGGTTTCCGCCAACAGTAGCAACCGTTGGCTTCTCAGCAAAACTCATTGTAATATTAGCCTCTGAGTAACACGGTGTCAATGCAGATGCTGCAACTACGACAGGATTTGGGTCTTTCAAATTATAATCCACAGCTCCATTTCCATAATCTAAATTACCACTTCTCTCTGGACTTAAAAAAGAATTTGTAACCAAATAATTCGCTTCATCCTGATCAGCCAAAGTCATAGCAAAAAATTTAATATCCCCAGTTGTATATCCTAAGAGTGATTTTAAAATTTCGACTTCAAAGCCTAAACTGTAGTCCTTTATTCCAGCGTTATTTTTATTCACTCCCATTACAGAAGAAGGAATTCCTGTGGCTGCTATTCCTAAATTTGTTTTAATTGAGGTTCCAGTTCTTAATTCAATTATATCCGCACTATAATTAGTTTCACCTGAATCTGTTCCAATAGCAAGGCAATAATCTGCTTGAAAATAAGAGTCAAACGTACTTGGGTTATTATTAAAATAATTAAAGGCATTAACGGTAGGAATCGACCCAGCTTCATCTCCATAATTAGAAATATTGAACCCTCCGGTTTTTGTGTCAAGAAATAACAAAATTCTTCTGTTACTAAGTGACTTTCCAAGTATGCCAAATATTAATTTATCTTCTGTTGAGCTTATTTTTAAAGAATTAATGTATCCAGTTGAAGCAGTGGAAGATAACGGAACTGACAGAAAATTATCTTCTAAAGAACCCGTTCCCCACGCTTTTTCTGTAACATTTCCATCAAAATTTACGGCATATCTAGTACGCACCCTTACTACTTGACCATCTGTTAAATCATTAGTTACAAAAATTTTGTTTGTTGACATAACTTGCTTAACAACACCATCTACTGAAAATTCAAATAAATCACCTCCTCCAGTAGCCGTGAAAGTGACTGATGTACCTATGCACAAAGGAGAAGAAGTACTATTAGCTGGAGAAACTGTCAAGAAGACTGCAGGAGGAACAATGTAAACAGACGCAACAACAGGTACTCGAATGCTGGTATCTCCTCCAGATCTACTCTGTACGTAATAGGTTCTCGTAGCACTAATACTTGGACTGTAAACACTCCCGGTATATATAGGAATACCTGATGATTGAGAAGTATACCACTCAATAGTCTCATTACCATTTACTCCAAAAGCATAAACATTGACTTGTACCGGATTCACACCATCGCTACAGGAACTCCCTGCAGTTATTAAAGGAGAAGGCAAAACAGCCAGAATTCTTGAATTTTTTAAACTTCTTGAATTCTTTTTCTGCTTTTTTATTGTATCCGAATGTAATGATTTCGTAGAAACCTTAAAACCTCGCTGGTAAAAATTTATATCATTATTAATATTCTTCGAACTTAAAAAGAAACCAAATAATAAACTAAACAGTAAAAATAAAAGTAATTTTTTCTTCATAAACCCAATTTTGTAATTAATATAATATTACTTGTAATTTAAAATAAATGACTAATAATTTAAAAAAATAAAAGTATAATTTTATTTCCATTGAACAAATCAAATTTTAATAAAAAATTAACTATTTTATAACAACATATTTAAACAACTGTTAATCATATACATAAACAATGTAAACCAGCATAATGTCAATGACATTTTATTGATAAATTTAAACTAAAACAAGTATTTAAAGAAAATTTTAATTTATATGACTACTAACATCACAAGAAGTAATTACTCAGGAATAAAATATTAAAGCAAAAGGAGAATTTTTACAGTCTTTAAAAATCTTAAAACAAAATTAAGAAATTAACTTAATAATTCTGAGAAAGCAATAATTTGCGAACATCAAATAGATACTAATTGCTTGTTAAATTAGAAAGAAAATGATTTAAAACTGTTCCGATAAAATTTAAATTTTTAAAAAAATTATAGAAATAGGAAATTTAATCACACTATTGGTTTTTGATTTTACATTAAATTATTATTTAACGATAAGGAGCAAAACCTATGGAGGATTTGATAAAAAAGAAGATATTTATTATTGTAATAATGTGGATAGAATTCCCATAGAACTATAAAAATTTATGCTTACTCATTTTTTAATAAACGACTTTGAAAAAGTTTCTGCTATTAGTTCTGAAGAAAACCTACAGCTATATTTCGAAGAAAAAGTCACAGCAACAAAAAAGTTTGATATTCCAGAATTTGTATTTACAGCCTTTTTAGATGAAATTAATATCCAAGATTTCACTCTTCAACGTAAGACTGTATATTTTTTGTAGTAAACGTTGTCTTTAGAAATATAAAATTATCGAGGAAATCATCAAAAAACATTTGTAGTTCGTTGATAAAAACCACCTATGACGCGAGAACTTCTATCTTTTTTAAAAATACTAAGGGATAATACAGCAACTGACTTACACACTATTCAAAGTTTCTTTGGTACTAATGGTTAAACGTTCCAATGACAATCCAAACAACACAACAGTTCATTTAATACTTGGGAAACTACAGAACATGTTCACCTAGTAATTATTTACCCAAAAACATGGAACTCATTTACCGATTGATGAAGTAGCACTTGTTAAATGATAACTTTACACTATTGTTATCAATAAATATAAAAAGGTAAAAACGGTAGTAACCGGCTATTTCTACTAGAACTACCAATAAACAAGTTATTGCGAAAGTCAGGAAAATTGATTTAAAAAAAGACAAGCCTTTATAAAAGTTATGGTAAAAATAGGTAATTCTGTGAAGTTAATACATAGAAAATGTTTTCCGAAACCAATACAAGAAACCAAACATATACTTACACAAAAATTAACTATATAGCTTTCAAAGAAATTACGATGAAACAGCGATTAAACACTATGAACATCAAGAATCACTTAATATTACCGGCAAAATCCGAAAATGAACTACATACCACTCAACTATTGAATAAAGGCGATACTGCACAACTATAATTAGATACAATTCGCTATTTACATTATAAATTAAGATAAGTGAACCAATTAAGCAAGAAGAAAGAGCTCATCTTTTATTTGAGTTATATACTGCTGTAAGAACTGTAAACAAATTATCACATAAATTACGAAATATTCACAATTCATATGATGATAAAATATGGCTATGCTAAAATTAGCGCACTAATTAAGAATTGTAAATAAATCAAAATTAAAGAGCTTTGATAGTGTCCTTAACACAACAATGATTAATTATCCATCAAAATTAAATTACTTTGACTATCAAAGCATTAATGATCAAACTATATCTTTCAATTCTAAAATCAAAACTTTTAAATCGGTATCTTGAGTTGTTCTAAAAATTTATTTTTTATTATTCCAATTATTTAATCTTTTTGAGTACTACTGAAACAGTTCTAAAAGTTGTAGAGAAATATTAAATAAGGGATATTTAAATTTATATACAACCATTCGAAGTAGATTCTTTTGATGAACTTATAAAATTATTATAACCAGAACTTATTGTTGATTACTTCGAAATAATCATTTACAAAAAAGGAATAGAGACACTTCATCTTCACTTAAAAGAGATCAATTTAATTCCTATAGAAAATCGTCACCACAATTTAATTCCCAAAAAATACTTTGATGAAATAATCATTCTATACTTTCCAATTTGCCGACAATAGTTACAATTAAGGGCTAGAAGCCGATACTTTCTGTGTAAAAACAAATCAAAATGGTCAGAACTGCGAAGCACATCACGAAGACCAAAATTCAAATAAAAATGTGAGTAAAACCAAATAGACCGTGACGCATTATTATTTGAATTGTATCCCGATATCGAAAAAGCATACAATGTAGCAAAGGATGTAAAAAATTTCTTTGGGAAAACAACCGATAAAATTATTGAACTTTAAAGGTTAGCCAAATGGCACGAGAAAGTAAATCAATCTGGGTTTAAGTCTTTCAATACAATCTCAAGATCTATAATGAATCATTATCAAACCATATTGAACTATTTTGATAACAGAAGTACAAATGCTTCGGCCGAATGTTTCAATGCCAAAATAAAAGCATTTAGATCGCAATTTAGAGGAGTTAGAAAAATAGAATTCTTCCTTTTTAGACTAACTAATATTTATGCTACTAGATTCAACTAATTAATGCAACTTTTAGGGGGGAGATAAAGACATTTTTTCAAAAGAGAGGACTTTTAAAAAGCCCTCTCTCTCGAATGGAATAAATGTTCTTTATTTGCTCCTGACCAAAGTTGTAAATAATGGGCCACTTAACCAGCGAACAAAGATACACAATCGGTGTATTATTAGGTCAAAACTACAATAAAAGTGAAATAGCAATTCTTATAAATAAGGACAAATCTGTTATAACACGTGAATTAAAACGCAATTGCGATTTACGCAGTGGTAAATACAGTTCTGAATTAGCGC